>JAJDJN010000071.1 GCA_030267245.1 Desulfovibrio sp. OttesenSCG-928-A18 | reverse complement strand
TCAAAAGGGGCTTAAGCCCCTTTGTCGGTCTTTTTCGCTTTCGAATTCTGCAAAGGACGGGTTCATGAGTCTGGAAATGTTTATCCAGCATCTGTTCAATGCCCTGACCTTCGGGGCCTTGTACGGACTGATCGCCATTGGTTACACCATGGTCTACGGCATTTTGCGCCTGATCAACTTTGCCCATGGCGATATTTTCATGCTCGGCGCCTACCTGGTGTTTTTCACCACGGTGGTCTTCATGCCCGCCTGGGTGGCCGCATTGCTGGCCCTGCTTTCCATTCTGGTGCTGTACAGCACCTTTTACGGCTTTTCGCGCAAGCCGCCGCTCTGGTTTGTGCTCAGTATGATTCTGTTCGGGGGCACCACCCTGTTTTACGCCTTTATCGCGCCGCGCGCCTTCACGCCGCCCTGGGCCGTGGCTGTGGCCTTTGCCATTTTCGTCACCAGCGCCATCGGCATCACCGTTGACCGGGTGGCTTACCGCCCCTTGCGTGACGCCCCGCGCATCTCGGCGCTGATCAGCGCCATTGGCGTTTCTTTTTTGATTGAAAACCTGGGGGTGGTCATCTTTACCGGCCTGCCCAGGCCGGTTGTGCAGCCCAAAATTTTGGTGGACTCTTTGATTTTCAGCCTTGAGTCCATCACGGGCAAGGCGGGCAGCCTGGTGCGCGTACCGCCCATGGCCATTATCGCGCCGCTGGTCTCGGGGCTTCTTGTGGCCGGGCTCTTGTGGATCATTTACCGTACCAAGCCGGGCCTGGCCATGCGCTCCATTTCCAGGGACATCGAAACTACCAGACTCATGGGCGTATCGGTCAACAAGGTCATTGCCCTGACCTTCGGGCTCGGCTCCGCCCTTGCGGCCTGCGCGGGCATCATGTGGGCCCTGCGCTACCCGAAAATCGAGCCTTACATGGGCATGCTGCCCGGCTTCAAGGCCTTTATCGCCGCCGTTATCGGCGGCATCGGCTCCATCCCGGGGGCGATGATCGGCGGATTGCTGCTGGGCTTTATTGAAATTCTCGTGGTCGCTTTTTATCCGCAGCTTTCGGGCTACAGAGACGCCTTTGCCTTTATCCTGCTCATTGTCATTCTGCTTTTGCGGCCAACTGGACTTCTGGGCCAGAAGCTGGAGGACAAGATATGAAAAGCCACCCCCTGCGCGACCCGGTCTGCAACCTGGCTTCCATCATCCTCCTGTTCGTTCTTTTGTATATCGCCGAAGAATACCTAGACCTTTACAACAAGCGTATTCTCAATCTCGTGGCCATTAACACCATCCTGGCCCTGTCGCTGAACCTCATCTACGGCTTCACGGGCATGTTTTCCCTCGGTCACGCGGGCTTTATGGCTGTCGGGGCCTATGTCTGCACCCTGCTCATTTTGACCCCGGGCCAGAAAAAATCCATGTGGATGCTTGAGCCAATCCAGCCCTGGCTTGAGCAGCTCTCCTTTCCCCTGCAGTTGTCAAACCTGTTCGGGGGAGCGAACAATCCCGCGCTGCACGAATTTGCCGTGCAACTGGGTTTTTTCGGCGCCGTACTCCTGGGCGGTCTTGCCGCGGCCATTTTCGGGCTGTTCATCGCCTTGCCCGTGCTGCGTCTTGGCGGCGACTATCTGGGCATCGCCACCCTCGGATTCGCCGAAATCATCCGGGTGCTGATCACCAACCTCACCCCGATCACCAACGGCGCCCTCGGCATCAAAGGCATCCCGAACCATGCCACGCTCTGGTGGAACTTCGGCTGGCTTGTCTTTACCCTCTATTTCATTATCGCCCTCATGCGAAGTAATGTGGGCAATGTGTTCAAGGCCGTGCGCGATGACGAGATCGCGGCCAAAACCATGGGCGTGAACAGTTTTTTCTATCGCGTGCTCGCCTTTACCATTGGCGCCTTTTTCGCTGGCGTGGGCGGGGCGCTCATGGCCGCGCTGCTCTCCACCATTGATCCCAAGATGTATGTCATGATGCTCACCTTTAACGTGCTCATGATGGTGGTGGCCGGCGGCCTCGGCTCCATCACGGGCAGCATCATCGGCAGTATCGTAATCACCGTCATGCTGGAATGGCTGCGGATTGTGGAGAGCCCTCTGAACATCTTCGGCTTTACCCTGAACGGGATCCCGGGCATGCGCATGGTGATTTTCTCCGTGCTGCTTCTGCTGATCATCCTGTTCAGACGTGAGGGGCTGATGGGCACACGCGAATTTTCCTGGGATTTTGTTTTTCGCACCGGGAGGAAACCATGAGCGCGCCCCGGGCCGGCACTTTGGCCGCAAAGACGGAAGCGGGGCAATATTCTTGCGCCGGCGCGCTTCAAGACCAGCAGTCTTCGGCCGATATTCTGCGCCTGCGCGAGGTAAGCATGCGTTTTGGCGGCGTCACCGCTGTCAGTGAACTGGACATGAGCCTGCCCCAGGGGACCATCGCCGGCCTGATCGGCCCCAACGGGGCCGGAAAAACCACGGTGTTCAACATCATAACCGGCTTTTACACCCCGACGCTGGGTGAGGTACGCTTCAAGGACAAAAACATTTCCGGAGTCGCGCCCCATCGCATCTGCAAACAGGGCATCGCGCGCACATTTCAGAACATCCGCCTTTTCTCCGGCATGTCGGCCCTGGAGAACGTGATGGTGGGCGGGCACCTGCGCCAGAAAAGCTCCTGGTGGATGGTGCCCTTTCAACTGCCGTCCGTGCACAGGGAGCAGCGCGAACTGCGCGAAAAAAGCATGCTACTGCTGCAGGCCCTCGGGCTGGAAAAGGTCGCGCATCAGCCGGCTGGCTCCTTGCCTTACGGGGCCCAGCGCCGTCTGGAAATAGCCCGCGCCCTGGCCACCAATCCCTCGCTCATGCTTCTTGACGAACCGGCGGCGGGCATGAATCCGCAGGAAAGTTCCGAACTCATGCGTCTGATCCGCAGGGTGCGCGACGATTTTGATCTGACCATACTGCTCATTGAGCATGACATGAAAGTGGTCATGGGTGTATGCTCGCATCTTTGGGTTCTGGAATACGGCATCTGCATCGCCAGCGGGGATCCGGCCTCCATTCGCAGCAACGAGCGGGTGATCAAGGCCTATCTTGGACAGGAGTACCGGCACAATGCTTGAAATCCGTGATCTGCACATCTATTACGGCGGCATCCATGCGGTCAAAGGCATCAGCCTGTCCATTCCCAGGGGGCGGATCGTCACCATGGTGGGCGCCAACGGCGCGGGCAAGAGCAGCACGGTGCGGGCCATATCGGGCATTGTCAAGGCGCAGGGCGAAATCATCTATACCAGGGAGGAGAACGGCCCTTCGGTCAATGTGCTCGGGCTGCCTTCCGAGGATATCGTCCGCCTCGGCATCGTCCAGAGTCCGGAAGGCCGGCGCATTCTCCCGCAACTGACGGTTGAGGAAAATCTGCGCCTGGGCGCATACATCCGCAATGACAAAGAAGGCGTGGCCAGCGACCTTGACTGGGTGTACAGCCTTTTTCCGCGCCTGCGCGAACGCGCCTGGCAGAACGGCGGCACCCTGTCGGGGGGCGAACAGCAGATGCTGGCGGTGGGCAGGGCCCTTATGAGCCGCCCGGACCTGCTCATGCTGGACGAGCCCTCACTGGGCCTTGCCCCGATACTGGTGGGGGAAATTTTCGAGATCATCCGGCATATCAACGGGCTTGGCAAAACTGTGCTGCTTATCGAACAAAACGCCTTTGCCGCTCTTTCCATCGCCCATTATGCCTATATACTGGAAACAGGCACCGTGGCCCTGGAGGGCCAGGGCATGGACCTTCTTCACAACCCCCAGGTCAAGGAAGCCTACCTGGGCGGATAACGTTGCAACAACACGGGCGGCGGCATGAATATTCTTGTTATCAACTGCGGCAGTTCATCATTCAAATATCAACTCATTGAAATGGGCGGCCAGACGGTGCTCTGCTCCGGCCTTGTGCAACGCATCGGCGACAGCATGGGCAGCCTCACGCACAAAAAGGCCCCGGGCGGCGAGGGGGAAAAAAAATATACCGAAGAACGGCCTTTTCCGGATCACACCGCCGGCATGACCAGGGTGATGTCCCTGCTCACAGACCCGGAACTCGGGGTTATCGGCAGTCTCTCGGAAATCGCGGCCTGCGGGCACAGGGTGGTGCAGGGCGGAGAAATATTCAAACAGTCCTGCATTGTCGGCGAGAAGGAGCTGGAGCAGATAGCGGCCCTGTCTCCCCTTGCCCCCCTGCATAACCCGGCCCATGTGCAGGGCCTTGAGGTGGTCATGCGTCTGTTGCCGCATGCGCCTTCGGTCGCGGTATTTGACACCGAATTTCACTCCACCATGCCCCAGCACGCCTTTATGTACGCCCTGCCCTACGAGATCTACGAGCAGCAACGCGTCCGGCGCTACGGCATGCACGGCACCTCGCACCGTTATGTGGCGCAGCAGGCCGCCCGGGTCATGTCCCGCCAGGAACCGGGCTTCAACGTCATCACCTGCCACCTGGGCAACGGCTGTTCCGTCAGCGCGGTCAAGGACGGCAAATGCGTGGACACCAGCATGGGCATGACCCCCCTTGCCGGGGTGGTCATGGGCACCCGCTGCGGCGATATCGACCCGGCCATTCACGCCTACCTGGGCAGGCAGACCGGCATGGGGCTCGAGGACATCGACAGCCTGCTCAACCGCAAAAGCGGCATGAAGGGCATTTGCGGCATGAATGACATGCGCGACATCCATGCGGCGCGTAAAAAAGGGGACGCCAGGGCGCAACTGGCCTTTGACATGTTCTGCCACAGCATCCGCAAATATATAGGCGCGTATTACGCGGTGCTGGGACGGGTGGACGCCATTGTGTTCACCGCCGGCATCGGGGAGAACGACCCCGAGTCACGGGCGGCCATCTGCAAGGATCTGGAAGCCATGGGCATCGTCATTGACCCGGCGAAAAACGAAAAACGCTTCGACAACGCGCGCAGCATCAGCCCGGTCGGCGTGAAGGTCCGGGTGCTGGTGGTGCCCACCAACGAAGAAATAGTCATCGCCGGGGCAACCGCAGCCCTGCTGAAAGAAAAAATGGCCTGATCGGGATCCGCCTGCGGCGGCCAGGGGCGCTGCCCCCTAACCCCGCCAGGGGCGCTGCCCCTGACCCCGCAAGGGGCATGATGCCCCTTGACCTCCATATTGCCGGCCCATGTTCGCTGGTGCATGGGGCCGCTGCTCCCCCCCCCGGCTCCGAGCAATACGGATCAATCAACGCTGCTATGCCTGAGGCTGTATTCCCCCTGCTCGTCAGTTGCAAACACATGCAGGCGCAAATCTGGGACATGGGCTTTTTTCGCCCGCCCGCAGGCTTCGAGCATCCATGAACGCATGGCCCCATGGGCCCGATCGGCCAGTGCGCGCAGCACCTTGTCCGCACCTGCCCTGTTCGCCCTGTCCATAAGGGCAAAGGCTCCGGCAGCGGTGGGCATGGCCGCAATTTGCCCTCCAAGGGCGGCTTCGCCTCCACTTTCCCGCCACAGCTCCGCCAGCAGGGCGATATCCGCCTCACCCCCTTTGGCATGCGTCCACTCCAGACCCTGAGCCAGCTTCAGCAACTTGCCGGGGAAGCAGACCCATATGATACGCTTGAGCGGCAGCAGCGCCCCCCCGCGCAGGCTGAAAGCGGCATAATCCGCCACCTGTATGCCGGCCCGCGCCGGCAGATGCGGGTAAAGGGAAAAGCCCAGGCGTTCGCTGCGCCTGCCGGTTGCAAAGAGCAGTTCGTCAAGGCCGGTGGCAATGGCCACATCAAGGGCCTGGGCTATGGTCGCCTTCCAGGCCTCATGGCTGTAGGGACGTACCGTGCCGCGCGTACCCAGGATGGAAATACCGCCAAGGATGCCCAGCCGGGGGTTGAGGGTGCGCCGGGCCATGGCTTCTCCGTCCGCGACACTGACAAGCAGATGCAGGGTAGCGCTGGCCGGCATCCCGCGCGGGCAAAATGCTTCCATAGCCCCTTGGCAGGCAGCGCAGGGGTCATCATGCCCCTTGCCGTCCGTATGTTCGCCCCCTGTTTCCGGGCGCGAAAGGACGCCGCCACCGGCAGCGCGCGCAATTTCCGGATTGAGGCCAAGGCCGCGCGCCGCCGCAGCAGCGGAAGCGGCGGCAGCGGCGATCTGCTTGCGCGGTTCAGGGTTGATGGCCGCCTCGCCCACAGGCACCGGAAGCCCGGGCAAAGTCACCCGCCCCACGCCCTGGCCAGCATACAGCAGTATGGGTATTCCAAAGCCCGGCACAGACACGGGCGCAAGGCCGCATTCGGCCTTGTACAGACACAGGGCTGTTTTTGCCGGACCGGAGCAGTACAGACTTTCGGCAAAAGGCCCCAAGGAGGCGCAGACAATGATCCGGGCCCCGTGCGTGGCATCTGGATCATCGCCGCCGTCTTTCAGGACCGAGGCCCAGGCTACATCCGGACCGTGCATGCCGCCGGCGTTGATGGCTATCGTCAGTCTTTGCGGATTATCCGAGCGAAAGACAATTTGCCGGTCAGCGCCCTTCGTCTGCATGGGCCCTGCCTCGTCAATGCGCACAAAAGGGGGCAGCTCCGTTACGACCCCGGCTGGCAGTTCTCCCCCGAGGAGCAGACGCACGGCGGCGGCGGCCGCCGCCGCCGCTGCGCTACCTGTGCTGAAACCTTCTCTGAGTGTCCGCGTCATGCCGTGAACATGGCATGGTCAAAGCCAGCGGGCAATGGAAATATTGCCGGATTCACGGTCCCTTTTGTCCATTGACGGGCTTTTTCACTACGGATATTATGAATAGCCACTGCGGGCGGCATGATACATTGCGCAAGCAAGATGCTCCGACGGCCAGAGGGGCGCCGGGACACTGACAATGCCCGCCGGCGTGAATTTCGAAGGGCCGGCAGGACCTTTGCGCCCAAAGACGCAACGCCGGACAATGGTGGCCGGGCCCGGCAATGCACGCACAATGGAGCACAACCAGAATATGAACATGTACGGACACAAGTTCGCGGTACTTCTTTCCTGCTTATTTTGTCTTTTTCTTGGCGCCTGCATCTCTCTTCACGGCACCCCCGAGATCCCGCGCCCTGATGACGCCCGTTACGACGACGCCGGCATCAAGACGGAAATCCTCTCCGCCCTGCTCAAGAAGGATGCGGCCAAGGCCAATGACATCAACGTGCATTGTTTCAACGGGCATGTTTTTCTGGTGGGAGAGGCCGACGCCGGCTTTCGGGCCGAGGCCCTGGATATTGCGCGTGAAGCGCACGGCGCGGTGCACGTAACCACGCACTGGTTCCCCACAGGCACGGCCTCTGCCGCCCGTGACGCCCTTATTGAAGGGCAGGTGGCGCAAAAGGTGCTGCACACGGCCGAAGTCAATGCAAGCAGGGTGGCCCTTGATGTCTGGGGAGGCAATGTCGTATTGACCGGCACCATGCCCAAGCAGTCACAAATAGCCAGAACCATTGCTGAAACAAAAAAGATTGAAACTGTAAAAAGCGTTACCAGCTATCTGTCTGTGGATTAACCAGTCTTTTGCGCTGCTCTAAAAAACCGGCAGCCCGAGCACTTTGTCGGGGTGAATCCCGGTTGCTTCCGTGGGCAGACATTTGGCAATGGCGAATCTGCTTCCCGCCGCGAGATCTTCCACCCTGTGGGGTATTTCTCGGCCCTCAGGGTCCCGCACCAGAGTGACCACCGGCTTTGAGGCCTGTTCGCTGTTGCTGGCCGACACCACCCCCACATGCCCGCTTTGCAGCAGCACGATGCTGCCCACCGGATATATGCCCAGCATTCTGATGAACAGGGCCACATCTTCGTAGCGCAATTCCTTGTTCTGCATGCTGTACATGATGCCCAGGGTTTTATGGGGAAACATGGCCCCCTTGTACGGACGCCTGCTGCTGAGCGCGTCATAGATATCAGACAGGGCCACCGTGCGGGAAAGCTCTGAAATCTCGTCACCCGCCAGCCCGTCCGGATAGCCGCTGCCGTTATGGCGTTCGTGGTGGTGCAGCACTGCGTTGAGCACGTCCGGGTTCATGTCCGGCATGGGAAAGAGCCGGTCAAAGCCCAGACGCGGGTGCTTTTTCATGATCGCGAATTCTTCAGCCGTAAGTTCGCGTGGAGCATTGAGAATATACGGCGGCACCAGGGCCTTGCCCAGGTCGTGGAACAGCCCGGCAAAGCCGGCCAGAATGATTTCTTCCCTGCTCTTGCCGTCATTGCGGGCGCAATGCATGCTGAGGATGCAGACATTGACGCTGTGCCGGTAGAGGTACTTGTCTATCTGCCGCAAACGGGACAGGGTCAGCAGGGTATCCGCGTTGCGTTCCATGCTGTCCAGAAAGCCTTCCAGAATTTCCCGCGCCGGCGAGAGGTCGAGCTTTCCTTCCCTGATGTCGTTCATAAACATCCGGGAATAGGCCACGCACTGATCGTGAAGCTTCAAGGCAGCCGGAATCTCCTCCTCCATACTGACCCCGAACTCGACAGTTCCTGCGGGCCGGCTCTGTTCAAGGTCCCCGGCCCTGGTCATCTCGGAGGTAAAAGCCGAACTTTCTGAACGGGAAAGGTCAATAAAAAACGTCTTATAGCCAAGTTCCTTGAGATGCTGCACCATCTCTTCCCCGACTATCCCTTCATCACCGCGATAGAGACCTGGGTCCTTGCTTGCAACAGCGTTTCCGTCCACCACAAACATGCCCGGCCTGAGATCGGCCACGTCTATCTGCTTGAGCATGATCGTTCCCCCATTTGCAACGCAGGCACGGCAACACCCTCATACATATATACACCATTTTACCAAAAAAAAGATACAGAACGTGCTTTTCAAGTAAATACCACCAGCCTGGGACTTGCATGAAGTTCCGCGGGGCTTTGCCCCTCGGTGCTTGATGCAGGTTCCAGGCTGATCCGCCAAGGCTGGTGTCAGTCTTTCAGCGGCGGCCAGAAATTCGCCCTGCCGCTCATTCCGGGCAGGATCCCCGCGCTTTCGCCCGTGAAGCGGGCATAGGCCCTGATACTGCGGGTGGCGGGGTCCACCTTGCCGCCCAGACGCGCAATGACGGCTTCATAGCTGCGGGCGGTCTCCTCGACATATACCCAGATTATATGCCCGGACTCAAGGTGCCGGGCCCAGGTGGAGGGTACGGTGGCGTATATTTCCAAAGCCCCTTGTTCGGCAATCTCCAGCAGGGCGTCGCCCTGCTTCAGATATTGACCGCGTTGCGCCCGCAACTCCGTTATTCTGCCCGCAAAGGGAGCGCTGACCGTTCCCTGGGCCATCCTTTCTTCCGCCTCGCCGACCTTGTCGGCCAGGGGGGCCAGTTCCTTTTCGGCATGGCCCTGGGAATCGGGCGCGTCCAGGCGCTGCAGCGCCTCGGAAAGGGTCTTGCGCGCATCGGCAAGGGCGCGCTCTTCCCGGCGGATGTCCATTTGCGCCAATTTCTGGCCTTCCTTCACGCTGTCTCCGTCCTGCACAAAGATATCCTGCACCACGGCGCTGAAGGGAGCGGGCACGAACAT
>JAJDJN010000070.1 GCA_030267245.1 Desulfovibrio sp. OttesenSCG-928-A18 | reverse complement strand
GGGGCGACGCAGCTGCCGGGTGTTGGGGCGCAGCCCCCTCAGCGCATGCGGACCAGGTTTTTGCCCTGGTTCTTGGCGTCATACAAGGCCTTGTCCGCCCTGTCGATAAAGCCCTGTATGCTCTCGCCGGGAACATACATGGTGCAGCCGATACTCACGGTGATGGTCGGCAGTTCGCCAAAGGCGATTTCCTCAATGGTTTTGCGCAGCTTTTCACCGATCCGCAACACCTGCTCTTCGCTGGTGCGCGGCACGAGCACAACGAATTCCTCGCCGCCGTAGCGGGCGACTATATCGTCATAGCGCAGGGTTTCATTAAGCAGATTGCCCAGGCTGCGCAGAACCGAGTCCCCGGCCAGGTGCCCGTAAGTATCGTTAATTTTCTTGAAATTGTCGATATCCAGAATGATCAGGGACAAGGGGGCCTTGGTGGTCTGAACCTTGCCTATCTCATCCTGCAGAATTTCAAAAAACGTTTCCCGGTTGAAAATCCTGGTCAGACCGTCGATGCGCGATTTTTCCCTAAACAGCTCCAGGTGGTGGGTCAGGTGCTGGTTTTCCAGCAGTTGTTCACGCGCTTTGCGCAAAATACCCGTCCGCTCCTTGTAATCGTCATGCAGCATCCGGATGATAATTATCTGCACCCCGTGGCTGATGGTGGCGACAGCGATCAGCGCGGTCTGCTCGTCGGTCTTGCCGTCCTCCTGCCATACGCCCGAGGATATGGAGCCTTCCAGGCCCTGCTCGAAAAAGGACTCCGCCTCCTGTTCGAAAAAGTCGAGCATGGGCGAGTGGACCCAGGGGCAGACGCACGGCCCTTCCCCGGTGCCGGGGAATATGCGGGCGTAAAATTCCGGCTCATGGCCGAAAAAGACGTATTGCCCGGGCCCCGTGCGCCGCAGGATGGCGATGTCAAAGGCCTGCAGGATATAAAAGGCGATCTGGGCGTCCGTTGACATCACCGCCTCCGCATCATTTCATCGGTGAGTTCAATGAAGGCTTCTTCCACAGCCATGCCCGTCTTGGCGCTGGTGAGCAGCAAGGGCACCCCGCTTTCGTGCAGGGTGTCGACCATGGCCGGGGTGATTTCCCATTTGTCCTGCATGTCGGCCTTGTTGATCAGCAGGCGGTGGGGCGTGGGCCCGAGCAGGGTGAAGACCGTTTCGCGCAGGCTGAGCGCTATTTCCAGGGTTTCCCTGCGCATGCCGTCGGCTACCACGAAAAAGCCCATGGCTCCCCTGAGGTAGGAAGTATTGATATCGGCGTAGATATCTTTCCCTTCCATATCCCAGAGCACAAGGCTGATCTCCTGCCCGTTCCGGACGAGCATTTTTTTGCTTATTTTGACCCCTACCGTGGAGAGGTATTTGTCGGAGAAGACCGAATGCACATATTGCGATACCAGAGATGTCTTCCCAACGGAAAAGGCCCCGAGCATACAGATTTTCTTGTTTATCATGTTCGTCCTGAACGCTCCGTGGCGCAGGGCTGTAACCTGTTGACGGGTATTGCGCCTACTGAATGATATTATCAACATCCGCCGCGGGCGCCCGGAACAGGTGCACACGCAGTTCAATGCGCCTGTTTGCCTGATCCCCCTGCGCCGAGGCGCTTGGCTCCCTGGCGCCTTCCCCGCCTTTGGGGTATTGCGAACCCATGCCGTACATGGAGATGGGCAGGCTTGAACCTCTGGAATACAGCATGGCCGCGACCGTTCTTGTTCTGGCCTGACTGATTTCGTAGTTGCGTTTATCAAGGCCGGTGCTGTCCGCGTGCCCGTATATGGTCAGGGACAGGTTGAAACCCATGGGTTTGGCCAGCCGCTCCAGTTCCACCAGCGTATCCACCGCCCGGGTGAGCTTTTCCATATCCTGGGGAACGGGCGTATCCTTGCCCAAGGGGAATTCTATCACCGTTCCCTCAACAATGTCCATCAGGCGCATTATTTCTTCCATTTTCGGGTCATGCAGCTTCTGCATGTCCACATGCTTGACCCCGGGCAGGGCGCGCGCCTGATCGCGCGTTTCCGCAATCCAGGCCATGGGGGCCGTGCCGGTAAAGCGCAAGGTGCCCGCTTCATCCAGGGTCATGCGCACGTTTTCCGGCAACTTGATTGAAGCCTGCGCCCGCCTGAGGATGATCGAGGGGTCATAGGAGATGAAAGGAACCAGCTTGAAGGTGAAGAGCAAGGGGTCATGCCCGTGCTCGCGCAGGATGTCCCAGGGACTTCTGGCCAGTTCGTCCTTGAGGGCCGTTATGTCCCAGGGGGGGCTCGGGCGCTCCTGCACGTTGATCAGCATCAGGCCCGGTTCCGCCCGCAGCTGCTTGACGGCCATGCGCATCTTGTCCAAAAAGGCCGTCTGCTCGGCCTGGCGCTGTTCCTGCAACGCTGCTTGCCGCTTCTGCTCCTGCGTGTGCCCGTAATACATGTAGCCGCAGCTCCAGAGCAGGGCGAGCAGGGCCAGAGCGGGCATGGCCTTTGCCCAGAGGGATATTTTTGTGCTGTCCTGCGCGTAGCGCGAAAGCATGCAGGCATCCAGATGCCTGACCGCCGAGGCAAAGGGGGCGGTATCGCCGTTAAAGGCGGCCAGCTCTTCGGCGTATTCGATGAGCATCAGCTCCAGGGTGCCGCGCAACTGTTCGGCGAATCCGGAAGGGGGCGTGCCGCGCACCACGCATGCCAGATAGGCGGTGGGGGTTTTTTCTATGAAAATTTTGAAATCGCCCATCTGCAGGGATTCCAGATCCCCCTGCGCGCCGCCGGCAAAGCAGTCCCGGACAAAGTCCTGGATGGCCGTGAGCATGGCCGAAACCATGTCCGCGTCCTGGGAGCCGGCCCCTTCATTTTCCAGGTGCGCAAGCACCAGCCCGGTCTCGCTGTGAATGAAGAATATCTGCTCCACCCGGTAGACCAGGGTGTGCAGGAGAACGATGTCGCTGAAGGGCTTGCCCGAACGCATGGCTTCAAAACGCCAGCGCAGACCCTTCCAGGAAAAAGCCATTTCCACGCTTTTGCTGAAGCTTTCAAGCATGGAGCGGAAGGATTCGGCAATGGATTTGCGGATGGACGGGCCCATAAGGGGCGACAGGGCGTTGACGAACTCCGTCTGCCGCTTGCGCAGGGAAAGCTGCACGATGTTGTCCACCACCGGCTCCAGGGCCTTGTCCACACCCCGGTCTATGCCCGAGCGCAGGGAAAGGGCCTCGGCGATGATGGCGCTGACCTTTCTGGCGATGACCTGCGGATCATTGAAACGGGCCTGCAGTTTCTCCAGAATGGCGATTTCGCGCTTGAAAAGCAGGGCGCGCAGTTCTTGCAACTCCACGTTATCGGGCAGGGCCGGAATATCCGCCCAGAAGCTGCTTTCTTCCGCCGCCTGTTCGGCATGGGCAGCGGCGAAAAAGGACACGGGCTCAATGTCGCCGCTGTCTTCCGGAGCATCCGGGCCAGCTTCGGGGGCGCTTTGCTCCTGCTCTTTGTGTTGCGTTTTGGAATCAAGGCCCTCCAATGGCGGCGTTTCTTCCGCATTCGGCGACAGCCCGGTGTCAGGCAACGGGTCCGCCGACTCCGCCAGTAGCCCGGTGTCCGACGGCGCGGCCGCCGACTCCGGCGGCAGTTCCGCCCCCGGCTCCGGAAGGGAAGCCTGTTCCGCCTCCGGCTTCGGAAGGAAATCCTGCCCGGCTTCTGGCTTTGGATCTGAAGCCTGCTCGGCTTTTGGCCGGGCCTCGGCCGGGCGAATTTGCGCGGCAGCCGGGGCTTCTTCCTCCGGGCGAAACCCTTCCTCCGCTTGCCCGATAATGCTCTCGGCCGGCTTTGCCGGGGCGGCCACGGCCAGTGACGGGCCGGAATCCGGCATGACCGGCTTTGCCTCGACGCGCGGCAAAGCCCCGGCATCCTCAAAAGCATCACCGGCCCGGTCCGACCCGTCAGCGGCTTCGGACGCCGGGGCGGAACCGGCGGCGGGCGCATCCGGCGAAAGGGAAGGAACGGTAACGGCGGCACCCGTCCCCGCTCCGGCCTGGTCTTCGCCCTGGGCGTCGGGAAGAACGGAAACCTTTTCCGTCAACATTACCGGCTCATCTTCATGATGCCCGGGGTAGGCGGAGGGAAAGACCGGCGGCGGACGCTGGCCGGAAAAAGAAGGGCCCTGCGCCGGAGGCGTGGCCTGGATACTTAGCTCCGGGGCGGCCGAAAGGGCCGCGTCAGCCGCTTTTGCCCCCAAGGGCGGGCTGTCCTCCCCGGTCAAAGGCGCCCCTTCGGCCGCCCGGGGGGCGGCCGCTCCATGCGGCGGCGCGGCGCCCTCCTCTTTGGGGCGGGGCGGAGGAGAAAGATACCAGGGGGTAGTCATTCTCAGGCCTCGCGGCGCGCTGCCTGCTCATCCTTCACGACAATACCCTGAGACGCGGAAGCCTTTGGGGCGCTTTGCGAAGCCGGCTCCTTCATCACGCCCTGAACGGAGGTAGCCTTGGTCGTACTCTGGGCCGGGGCGCTCTTTGCCGCGCCGGCAGCCTTGGCCTTGTCCGCATTCTGGCCTGAGCTCTGCGTCGCTTCCTCCAGTTCCAGGATGACATCGCTACCGTGCCACTGCCCGGAAAGCTTGACGGCCATTTCGGTCAGGAGGCTGGAAACCGTGGAGCGCGAGGCCATATCGTTGCGGATTTGCGCGGCCGTGCTGGACAGGGCGGCCAGGGCGTCCTTGTACTTTTCGTCCACCTTGTTGGATACGCGGGCGTTTTCAGCCAGCAGCAACTGTCTGATATCCCGCTCCACCGTATCCAGGGTGCCTGACAGGGCGGCAAGCCTGCGCTCGAAGGCTTCTTCCATCCTGGCCAGTTCCTTGGCCATCTGGGAAAGGGATTCGTTCCTTTCGCGCTGCTCGTTGCGGAAAGCATCGTTTCGTTCGCGCTGTTCATTTTTCAGCGCTTCGTTCCGCTCGCGCTGCTCTGTGGCTACAGCTTCGGCGCGTTCGCGCTGCTCGTTTCTCAAGGCCGTACCCCGTTCCGCCTGCTCCTCCTGCAGACGATGCAGAAGAGTGGAGCTTTCACTCTTCATGAAATTTTCCAGGGACTCGACGCGGTTCTTGAAGCTGTCGCGCAGATCGGCCAGCTCGCGCAAAAAGCGTTCTTCCTGACGTATGAAACGCTGTTCCACATCTTTAAGCTGCGTCCCCATAAGGAGTTCGCGTACCTGATCCATAGAATTCGATTCAGGCGGTACATTGGTCATGGAGTCCTCCAAAAATACGTCGCAAGGCGTGGGCGCTTATCCGGCAAATATTCCGCACAGACCATGCCGGACCGCGCCGGCAGACAAGGGCGCGAACCCGGCGTGCGGCGCCACGCCAGAACATGGACGCACACGAAGCGGGCTATAGCCGTGTTCTCAGCTTATGCGCTGAGTTATACAGGAAAGGTAGCAGAATACAAAGCTGGCAACAAGGGGCAAAGGGCACAGAATATAGAGCAAATTCACTTTGGAAATTTGTTCGCTCTGCAAGCATTTCAAAGGTAAGCCACTCCAAGGAAAAATTATGGTGCCGTCCTTCAAACTTCCGGTGGTTGAGTCCTATATGTTTTATCGAAAATCATTGAGTATTTGCTGACTTCCATGCCGTCCGTTCCAGTTCGCGGGCAAGGGCGACGTCGGCTGTGCCGACTTGACGCCGTGGGCCGCATTTTTATACATCCGGTGTATAAAACCGCAGGCACTGTCCTTGCACCATAAGCGGGACAAAAGGATTCGTATGGGCTTTCTCTGGCTTTTTTTCAGCATTCTTTTCTACCTCAGCCTGACAATGGTCGCCCTGAGCGTGTTCACCCCGCGCACGGCCATTTTTTTCAGAATCAAGACCAGGGCCAGGGGAGCTCTTTTATGGATGATTATGCTCGGGGTCGCCTATTATGGCGCCAATGAGTTCGCCGCGCCCCAGGTGAACGCGCCGTCTGTGCCGGCCTCTTCCTCTCCTTCCTCTTCCTCCTCTTCCGGGCCGGCGCTTTCACCCGGGGAACTCTCCGCTCCTGGCCGGGTTTTTCCCCGGACAGCCGAGCTGCCCGCCTATCGGGTGGAAATTGAAGACGCCATCCCCGGGAACAAACTCTCCCTGGAATGTGTGCTTGCCGAGGCCGTCAGCCTCGAGACCCTGCGCGCGCTTGGCGAAAGGGTCTATGCCGATTACAAGGGGCCTGCCTATAAAAAAGTGTATATTATCTGGTATATCCCAGGTTATCGCAAGGGCGCCGGAGCCTGGGGGGTGACGCACCGCGTGGACGGCAAGTGGGAGGTGGGCATCTCGGCGCTGCAAAGCTGATGCTGTGAGGCGGTGCCCTTTTCAGCCCAGGCGTTTTTTCTGTATCTTTTTTTCTTGACAGCTTTTGCCGAAGCGAAGTATACATTTACACCACGTAAGGGGAGTAGCTGGGTTCCTGGAGACCCGGGCAATGTCAACAGCATGGCTTAACCGCCTGGCATTGCCATCAAAAGCGTAAGCTTTTGATTAGTGAGACCTTCTGGCTGAAAATGCCGGAGGTCTTTTGTTTTTTCTCCGGCATGCAATCGTAAACGGAGTGAAAACAAGTCCGGGGGTCATTGTCCAAAGGGTAGGGCAAAGCAGTATCCGGCAAGGAGTTCTTTTGTGTTGGGCCATTATTCTACAGCCAATTTCATTGCTTTTCTTGCAGTTATCGCGGTTTTTCTCTGCATCGACCTGTTCGCGCACAAAAAAGACGAACCGATCACCCTGCGCAACGCGGCCATCTGGTCCTGCGTCTGGATCGCCCTGGCCATGGCCTTTGGGGGGGTACATCTGGTGGGCGCACGGCCTTGAGGATGCCTCATTGTATCTTTCCGGATATTTTCTGGAAAAATCCCTTTCCGTTGACAACCTCTTTGTGATGATGGCCATTTTCAGTTCCTTTGCCATCAAGGGGAACTACCAGCATCGGGTTTTGTATTACGGCATTCTCGGCGCCCTTGTTCTGCGCATGATTTTTGTTGCCGCCGGCAATACGCTGGTCCAGATTTTCGGCGTGTACGCCCTGGCCGCTTTCGGCATCTTTGTGCTCTGGTCGGCCTGGAAGATGTGGCAGCAGATGCGCAAGCCGGAAGAGGATATCGAGGACTATTCCAAGCACTGGTCCGTAAGGTTTACCCGCCGCTTCATTCCTGTTTCCACCACCATGCACGGGCACAACTTTTTTGTGAAAGAGCCCAAAAGCCCCGGTGCGGTCGCCATCTGGAAGGCTACGCCCCTTTTTCTCTGCCTTGTGGTGGTGGAATTGTGCGACGTCATGTTCGCCTTTGACTCCATTCCGGCAATCATCGCCATCACCCAGGACCCCTTCCTTGTGTATACCAGCAATATTTTCGCCATCCTGGGCCTTCGCTCCCTGTATTTTCTCATGGCGGCCGCTTCAAAGATGCTTGTGCACCTGGAAAAGGCGGTCATCGTCATTCTGGCCTATATCGGTGTGAAAATGCTGATCGGCGTGACCGGGCTTTTGCATGTGCCCGCTCTGGTCAGTTTGGCCGTGGTGCTGGGGCTGCTTGTCGGCGGCATTGTGGCCTCGCTTATCTGGCCGGAAAAGGACGATGGAAAAGGGGAACCTGCCCCTGAAGAAAGGGCCGCGTCCGCGACCGCGCAGACAGCAAGCGACACGGTGCACAGCGCCTAGGCCGGTATTGCTCCGGCAGCCGGGGGCTTTTGGAGCGAATAAGCCTTCAAGTGTGAAATATTCCAACTATGTATTGCGCGAAGCAGCGAGGGGGCAAAGCCCCTCGCTGCTTCCGTTCAGGGCGCGGTTGCCCCCTGCGCCCGCGAACATGTCCAATGCCCTGGGCAACGCGCAGGGCTTTCTTGGGGTTGCCTCTGCGCCCGCGAACATGTCGACAATATGGGGGCAGGAGGCGGCATGCCCCTTGCGGGCGCCAGGGGCGGAGCCCATGGCGGGGATGGCAGGGGCGCGGAGCCCGGCGTTATTTTTTAAGAGGCCGGACTGTTCCTGCCGGGCGCTTTGTGCTACTACTACGAAAATACTTCAATTCAGGAGCAATATATGTCTGTAAAAAATGCGATGACGGCTGATTTTCTGCGCAGCGCCTATGGCGGCGAATCCATGGCGCACATGCGCTATCTTCTTTGGGGCGAGCATGCCGAAAAAAAGGGCTTCCCCAACATCGGCAAGCTCTACCGCGCTATCGCCTATGCCGAGCAGGTGCACGCGCATAACCACTTCAGGGCGCTAAAAGAGCACGTCGGCGGCTTCAAGGTGGATGCCGGCGGCGAGTTCGGGCTTCGCGATGTTGCCGATAACCTGGCCTGGGCCATAGAAGGCGAGCGCGGCGAAGTGGAGCAGATGTATCCCGTGTACATGCAGGCCGCCGAGTTTCAGGGTGAAAAGGAAGCCATGCGTTCCTTCCACTATGCCCTGGAAGCGGAAAAAATCCATGTGGACATGTTTTCGCAGGCGCGCGAATACGCCCTCAAGGGCGGAGACATGCCCATCGGCAGCGACAAGATCCATATCTGTCCCGTGTGCGGCTTCACGCATATCGGCCAGTACCCGGACCCCTGCCCGGTCTGCAAGGTCAAGAGCGATCTCTTTGTGCTTTTTTAGCCTAGGCGCTGTTTCCCTTTATTGCACGAAGCGCCGGGAGCTTGCCCCCGGCGCTTCGTGCAATCTTCAGGCTGGAGCCCTGGCGTCAGCGAAAGGCCCTGGGCTCCCCCTGCTCTGAAGCGCCGTGCCTTGGCGCGGGAACGGGATCACGCGGCCCGAACAGGTACTGATGCCGTTCCCGGTCCTTTTTTTCGTCCTCGTCAAGCTCGCGCGGGCCTGAAGTCCAGGTCTGCATCTCCAGCCCCATGTCGGCGGCCATGGCCTGCACTATGGCATGCAGCGGGTCCGAAGGCGTGCGGGTCTTGGTGGTGAACAAGAAATAGTCGGTAGTGCGCTCGGCCGGGATCATGCCGGCCTGGGCCATGGACCAGATGAGCTGGCCCGAATGGGTGTCATGGGCCTCCACCTGGATGGCCATCTGGCTTGTGCCCACGGAACCGCCGGCCAGAATGTAGGTTACAAAACCGCCGACCACCATGTCCACGCCGCGTGCGCGGCCAAGGGCCACCGCCCTGTCGCGGCGGTAGGGGGTGTCGTCGCCGCTGAATTCCATGGCCGGAAAAAGCTGCATGGTCAGCCAGGTCTGCCACAGGGTGCGGGCGGTGCTGTAACCGATGATGCCGGGGTTCTCGATGGGCTGGGTTACCCTGAAGGGAACAAACAACACCTTGGGGGCGGCGCTGCCGTTTTCCGCCGGGCGCACATGCACCTCGGGGGGATTGCGCTGCACCCACTGATCCCGGTACACGGTGATCTTGCTCGAGGGGTTGAAGTGCCACTGCTCGTCAAAGCCCCGGGCCGTAGCGCTGGCGGCCTGGCTTTCTCCGGCCTGGGCGCAGCCCAGGAGCAGGGTGAAGGCAAAAAGGAAGTATCTCATGGGGGCCTCGCTGCAAGGTTTTCGTCAGCATTCTGACGGGCAGGCTTCGCATTCTGTTCCGGCGGCCGCAAGCGGGCCGGCATACGCGGGGCGCATGGCGGGGAAGTGCCGGATTAATCGACCCTTTACCGAAAATATGCCCGCGCGGCCGCAAAGCCCGGACCGCGACATCCTG
>JAJDJN010000007.1 GCA_030267245.1 Desulfovibrio sp. OttesenSCG-928-A18 | reverse complement strand
CGGCGCTTGCGGAGTAATTATATGATGTCCCGGGCAGTGGGCAGCGGCCACTGCAGCCGCGTACATGAGACAATATGGGGGGCAGGGGGCATCATGCCGATTCCAAAGGGGAAGCGCCCCTTTGCTTGTGAGCACAGGCCTGGGGCTGTCTTTGGAGCAGTTTGGCTTTGAAGTGCTCCAACCCCAGGGGCCGGAGGGAAAATTTCGTGCGCATTCTGGTACATGTCTGCTGCGGCCCTTGCGCCATTACTGTGTTGCAGCGTCTGGCCGCCGCAGGGCATGAACCGGCCTGTTTTTTCTTCAATCCCAACATCCACCCCCTGGCCGAGTATCTGCGCAGGCGCGCAGGGGCTGCCGCAGTGGCTGAGCGGCTCGGCGTCCCGATTTTTTTTGCCGATGCCCTGCCCCCGGAAGAGCAATGTTACGCCCCCGGCCACAAGGGCGGAGCGGACCTGCTCCAGCAGCCTCCGATTCGCTCGGGCGCGGGCCTGGAACAGGAGCCGCGGACTGCTGCTGGGCCGCGTCCCGGGCCGGATTCGCAATTTTTTCTCCATGAGCGTTCGGGCTCGCTGCCGCCGGCCGTGAATCCCCTTTACTGGTTTCGCGCTCTGCCCGATCCGGGCAGGGGGCGCTGCGCGTCCTGCTGGGGCATGCGGCTGCGAATGGCCGCGCACTATGCCTCGGAGCGCGGCTTTGAGGCTTTTTCCTCCTCCCTTTTATATTCCCGCCATCAGGATCATCAATGCATCAAGGAACTTGGCGAGGGCTTTTCCCGGGAATACGGCTGCGAGTTCGTCTACGAGGATTTTCGCAGCTCCTGGCAGGAGGGAATCCGTCTGTCCAGGGAGTGGGGCATATACCGGCAGCAGTATTGCGGCTGCCTGTTCAGTGAATACGAACGCTACGCCCAGGACTTGAAAAAGGCGGCTTTGCAGCAGGAATCTATTTGGGCAAGCGCTGATTAATGAGGATTTTTGTTCTTCTGCAAGGAAGCCGAGTTCCGGGCGGAGCGAGCTGTATCAAGGCATACATGAGCTGCGCGCGGGGCGATCCCCGTTCGAAGCAGGGCGTAGCCAGAGGGCAAAACGGCCTTTAATCGGTGCTTCCCTGGAAACAGCCCCCAGCGTGGCCTGTCCGTCCTTTCAAAACCTTTTGTCTGAAGTCCTATGCTGGTCTATGTTCACGTGCCTTTTTGCCGCGCAAAATGCGCCTACTGCGCCTTTTATTCCACGGTGCTGCCACGGGGGCGCGCCGGCAGGGAGCGGGCGCGGGCCTATCTCTCCGCCCTCTTGGCCGAGCTGCATTTTTGGGGCCGGCGGCTGGAGGGGCGGGAGGTGGAGAGTGTTTTTTTCGGCGGCGGTACCCCGAGTCTGCTGCCGGCCAGCGCCCTTGGCGGCATTATCGCGGAGTTGCGCGGATATTTCAGCTTTGCCCCGGATGCGGAAATCACCGCCGAGGCCAATCCGGAATCGGCCCTGGACAGCGGCTGGCTTTTTGCGGCGCGCGACGCCGGGGTCAACCGGCTCTCCCTGGGGCTGCAAAGCTTTGACGACGCCCGTCTTGGTCTGCTTGGACGGCTGCATGACGCGCGCTCTGCCGAGGCGGCCTTTGCCACGGCCAGGAGCGCGGGCTTCAACAATATCAGCCTTGACCTCATGTGGGGGCTGCCGGGCTGCCGCGCGGGGGAACAGGGCGGCGCTGCCGGGCTTTCGCCGCAGTCGCAGTCCGGCTGGCTCTCGGAACTGCGCAGGGCGGTGGAACTGCGCCCGGAACATATCTCGGCCTACGGCCTGACTCTGGAAGAAGGCAGCGCGTTGGCCGAACTGTGCGCCGCAGACCGCTGCCAGATGCCGGGAGAAGGGGAACTCGGCTCCATGTATCTGGCCGGGGGTGACTTTCTGGAAAGCAGGGGCTACATGCAGTATGAAATTTCCAATTACGCCCGCATGGGATTTGCCTGCCGTCACAACCTGGGCTACTGGCAGGGCAAGGACTATCTCGGGCTGGGCCCGGCGGCGGCATCCACCCTGGAAGAAAAGCGCTGGACCAACGCGGAGGATATGGATCGCTGGCGCGCCGCTGTCAGGGAAAAAGCCCTGGGCGGCGACGCGGAAAGCCTGGACCCGCTCAAGCGCAAGAAAGAAATGCTCATGCTGCGGCTGAGAATGAACAAGGGGCTTGACCTGCGCAGTTGGAGCGCGGCCTGGCAGGAGCCCTTTCTGGCAAGGTACCGGCAACTGACCGCAGCCTTGCAGCTAAACGGACTCGCAGCCGTGCGTAGCGGCCGCTTTCGCCTGACGCGCGCGGGATTTCTTGTTTCCGACACCATCCTGTCGCATTTTTTTGCCGCTCTGGATGAAGCGGCCGGGCTTCGGGGGGGCGGCCCGGACCCCGGCCGGTGGAAATGAGTTCCCCGCCCCCGCATTTCCGGCAAAGGAGGCAAAGTGCCCTTTGCCGGCATCGGGGGTGCGGTGGGTTCAATCCCCTGCCGGGGCCTGGGGGCAAAGCCCCCAATTTTTCATGCAACGCGGGGCCAGTCTCCGGAGATCAGCATTCCATGATAGAATACGACAAAGAATTGAACGCCGCCCAGTACGAAGCGGCAACGACCCTTGAAGGGCCGCTCCTGGTCATTGCCGGCGCGGGCAGCGGGAAAACGCGTACCATCGTCTACCGCCTGGCGCGCCTTGTCGAGTCGGGGGTGCCTCCCTTTTCCATTCTGCTTCTGACCTTTACGCGCAAAGCGGCGCAGGAGATGCTTGAACGCGCGCGCCAGCTCATGCAGCGGGGCATGTCCGACTTCGGGCAAGGCCCTGCGGCGGACCGGGCAGGCGCGGATATCGCCGCCGTGCAGGGCGGCACTTTTCACGCCTACGCATATTCCGTGCTGCGCATTTTTCCTCCGGAAGCTTTTTGCAAGAATATAACGGTGATGGACAGCCATGACATTCTTTCCGCCTTGCAGCACTGCCGCGAAGAGCTCAAGGCGGGCAAAGGGGACCGGAGCTTTCCAAAGAATCAGGCCCTGAGCGGCTTTATCAGCAAGAGCAGAAACAAGGAGCTGCCCCTTGAGGACATCATCCGGCGCGACGCCTCGCATCTGCTTCCCCACGCCGCTGCCGTGGAGGATATTGCCGCCGCCTATGCCGCGTACAAGCGCGGCAAGAACATGCTGGACTATGACGACCTGCTCTTTTTCTTTGAAGAGGCCCTTGTGTCCAGGCCTGAAGTGCTTGATTACTGCCGCGCGCGCCATCGCTATATCATGGTGGACGAGTACCAGGACACCAACCCGGTGCAGGCCCGCATAGCCGGCCTGGTGGCCGGGCTTGACCCTCTGGCCCTTGCCAGGGGGGGCGCCTGGCGGCGGGACCAGCCTTCGCCGGCAGCCGCTTCGGAGCCGGAAAAGGAGCGGTCGGCGCAAGGGCCGGAGCCCGACTGCGCCGGCTTTGCGCCCGCCCGGAAACAGCCTGTTTTTTCCGGCAATATCATGGTGGTGGGCGACGACGCGCAGTCCATTTATGCGTTCCGGGGCGCGGATGTGCGTAATATCCTCCGTTTTCCCGACATCTTTCCCGGAACCAGGATCATCCGCCTGGAAGAAAATTACCGTTCCACGCAGCCGGTTCTGGATCTGTCCAATGCGGTGCTCGCCGGGGCCTGCGAGGGCTACGGCAAGCATCTGTACACGCGCAGGCCGGGGGGTGAAAAGCCGAATATAGTGCGGCCCATGTCCGATCGCAGTCAGGCCGTGCTGGTGGCCGGGCGCATTGAGCAGCTTATGCGCCGCTATGCGCCCGGAGAAATTGCCGTGCTTTTCCGGGCCGGCTTTCACTCCTACGCCCTGGAACTGGCCCTGAACAAAATGGGCCTGTCCTTTTGCAAATACGGGGGCTTGCGCTATACCGAAGCCGCGCATATCAAGGATGTGATGAGTTTTGTCCGCCTGGTACTCAACCCCCTGGATTATACAGCCTTTTCCCGCATGGCCGAACTTTCCAGGGGGGTCGGTTCGCGCACTTGCCTCAAGCTTTACCAACTGGCCCTGGCCGGTGACGCCACGGCCCTGGCCAGGGCTGTGGGGCGCTTTCCCGAACTGGCGGCGGATCTGGCCTTTCTGGATGCCGCCAGGCGCGAGGGCCGGCAGCCCGCCGCCTTGCTTGAGCGCGTGATCGAGCACTACCGGCCCCGGCTAGAGCAGCTTTACCCCGAAGACTATCCGCGCAGGGTGCAGGGGCTGGAAGAATTCGTGCAGATGGCCATGCCCTATTCGGAACTGGACCTGCTTGTGGCCGATCTGTCCCTGGAAGATCAGGGCCAGGAAGGGCGCGATCTGGACAGCGTCGTGCTCTCCACCATCCATTCGGCCAAGGGCCTGGAATGGCCGGCGGTGATCATTCTGGACCTGGTGGAAGAGCGTTTTCCTTCCCGCCATTCCCTGGTGCGCCCGGACGACTTTGAAGAAGAGCGGCGGCTCATGTACGTGGCCTGCACCAGGGCGCGTGATATTTTGGAATTGTATGTGCCGGCCAGCATTTTTGACAAAGGCAGCGGCGGCAGCGTACTGGCCATGCCAAGCCCCTTTGTGCGCGAAATTCCGCCGGAACTTTATACGGAATGGCAGGAAAGCTATACCGGAGCTCTGGTGGAGAAAAAACACGGTACGCCGGCGTCTTGCGGGGGCCAGCCCGGGCCCGGGCCAAGCGGCTTTATACCCGGCCTCAGCCTCCGGGCTGGCGCAAAGGGCCGGGAAGGCGCCCCGGCTTGCGTACTCGCGCGCCCCGGCGAGGGGCCGTGCGGCGAGGATACCGTGGAAAACGGCCTTTTGGGCGAAGGCAGGGCCGCCAGGTCAAAGGCCTCGGAATGCGGCTTTTGCCATCATCGTATTTTCGGTCGGGGCAAAATTGTACAGCACCTGCCGCCGGACAAGGTGAGGGTGAACTTTCCCGGTGTGGGGCTGAAGGTGATAATGACCGCTTATCTGAGTATGGAAGACTGAGACATGCCCTGTGACTGCTCTCCGGATATGGACACAAGCGCCCTCTGGGCCGGCGCTCCGCACGGCTCCGGCAACCCGGACGGCCTTTGCGCCCCTGTCGGGACCGAAGAGGACTGCCTTGAACTCATAGGCCGCTATTTTCCCCAGGGCTCGGCGCATGCGCCCCTGGCGCGGGTGCACGATTGCGCGGAACTGGCCGGGCTGCCGGCGGAACTTGCACTGTCCACGGACATGTTCCTTGAGGATGTGCATTTTCGCAGGCGCTATTTTCGGCCCGAGGAGGCGGGGGCCAAGGCCCTGAATCGCGCCTTGAGCGATCTTGCCGCAGCCGGGGCCGTACCCCTGGGCTTTTCCCTTGCACTGATGCTGCCCCGTGATTTTGGCCGGCAGCCCCTGCAAGGGCTGCTTCAGGGCATGGCCGAGGCCGCGGCCCGAGCTGGTGTCGCTCTTGTTGGCGGCGATCTGTGCCGGGCCTCCGTTTTGGGCTGTACGATCACTGTCTGGGGCAGGGCAAGCGGACCGGGGCTTTCTTTTTTGCGCCGGGGGCAGGCCCTGCCGGGCGATATCCTGTTCCTGGGGGGTGAGGCCGGCCTTGCGCGGGCCGGATTTTTGGACCTGGAGCGGTACGGCAGGCAAGGCAGCGCGGAGCGCCCTCTGGCCCGCGCCGCCCAGCTTGCGCCCCCGCTTCTGCTCGAGCAGGGGCGGAACCTGGCGCTGCTGCGCGCGCGGCTGGCGGCAGAGGGGCTGCCGGCGCGTTTTTCCCAGATGGATCTGTCGGACGGTCTGGCCAGGGATCTGCCCAGACTGCTCGGGCCTTATGGGGTCGATCTGGATTTTCCGGACAGCCTGATTCATGCCGAAGTCGTCAGCGCGGCCGGGGAGGCTGGCCTAAGCGCCGAGGACTTTTTTCTGCTGGGCGGAGAAGATTACGCCCTTGTCGGGACTTGCCCGCCCGAGTGCTGGGCCCTTTTGCAAAGGGAGGCTCCGGCCTTGCGCCGTCTGGGCAAGGTAAGGGCGGAGGCGGGTCTGTACCGGCACGGTCGGCGCAAGCTTTTGTCCGGCTTCGATCATTTTGCCCCTTCCGCTCAAGGCGACCGGCCCCCTCGGCCGGACCTTGACGCCGCCGCGCCCATGGGCCGGGAGGAGGCAGTGGCGGCCATGATCAGCCTGGGCCGCGAGACCTGGCAAAGCGGCCTGATGGCGGGCTTTAACGGTAATATCAGTTGCCGCATTCGATACGACGGCAAGCGCCCGGGCGACTGCGCGGTCCGCGCACGGGAACAGGCCTGCCTGATAACCCGCTCCGGCGCGGCCAAAGCACGGCTCTGCGCGCAAGATTGTGTCTGCCTTGATATAGAGGACGGCGCCGGCCTGGACGGGGCGCATGCTCCGGCCGCTTCATCCGAAAGCGGCCTGCATCTGGAAATATATCGCAACTGTCCGCAAAGCGCCGCGGTGCTGCATACGCACCCGCCCCATCTTCTGGCCTTGAGTCTGCGGCTTGCTCCCGAACAGCGCCTGAGCCTGCCTTTGCCAGAGGCGGACAACTACCGCCGCCTGCTGTCCTGCACGCCCTTTTATCCGCCGGGCAGCGCCGAGCTTGCCCGTGCCGCTGGCGAGGCGGCGCGGCGCGCTCCGGCCATATGGCTGGAGCGGCACGGACTTGTGGTGCACGGTACGGATTTGCGCTATGCGCTTTCGCTTACGGAAGAACTGGAACAACTGGCCCGGGTGCAACTGGCGCTGCTGCAATAAAGCGCGCAATGGGCAAGGGCTATGCCTGCGGCGGCCAAAGGGGCTCCGCCCCTTTGGATTCCCCGCGAGGGGCATGATGCCCCTTGGCCCCCATATGGCCGGGCCATGTTTCGGGGGCAAGGGCTTTGGCGGGAGCCGGCGTCGGAGACGTGCTTTTCGAGTGTTTGGCTATCCGTCACACAGGGACGAGGCGGCAAGCAGGGACACTGCTGCCTCTTTTTCTTCCTGGGTGGGCGTGCTGTGGATTTTTTTCAGCATTTGGCCCAGCCCCCTGTCGTCGCTGTCCAGGCTGTCCCAGATGCCCTGGGCTTCCTCGTGCTCACCGGCGATGGAGTAGGCTATGAAGTGGCTTTTGTTGGCGTAAATGCGCATGAAGGTCTGGGCGTTGTTGGCGCCGGGCGCGGTATAGCACCAGCCGCCGTCTTCCGTGGCCTTCAGCCCCTTGCCGTTGGAGATCTCCGCCAGCTCCCTGGCGATGGTCCTGGCGTTTTTCCCCTCGGAAGGAGAAACGGCAATGGTGATGGTGCACTTGTTGTCCGGTGAAAGCAGCGCGATGCCGAGCCCCTGGCTCACTACGTTCCAGCCCTTGGGCACATCGACGCTGAACATTCCGAATTTCGTCACTTCGGCTGAGGCCGCGCTCGCTGCCAGCAGCAGCGCCATGGTAAGCACAAAGCTTGTCAGACGAGTACGCATCATGAAATCCCCCTCAAAGATAGCTGCCGCGAAATGTCCGTTCAGATAAAAAATGTGACGCCGCCCGTGCCTGCCTTTACCCCGTTGTCATTGCGGCCGTGGGAAACCGGGCGCCGGCGTCATGTGAACCCGATTTTTCATATTACAGGCAAGCGGCAATCTGCGCAACCAGGATTTCGGCGGCTTTTTCCGGAGCCATGTTGAGTTCGGCGCCCGCTGCCGAGGCGTGACCGCCGCCGCCATGCAGAACGGTTACCGCCTGCACGTCAACGTCGCCCATGGAACGCAGGCTGATTTTGCAAAAATTCGGCGCGTCCTCGCGTATGAAAAGTCCGACGCGCACCCCCTTGATCTTGCGCAGCCAGGAGGCAAAGCCTTCCAGATCCGATTTGCGCAGGGCGAACTCGTCCAGATACCGTTTCGGAACAATGCTGCAGGCAATGGCGCCGCCGGCATGCAGGGAGACTTCGCTGAGCAGCCTGCCCCACAGATGCATGCGCGCCAGGGTCCAGACATTTTCATAGCACTGGGTGAAACGGGCGATGTCAAGGCCCGCGTCAACAATACGCGAAGCCATGGCCAGGCAGCTGGCGCTGGTGTTGCTGTAGGTGAAATTGCCCGTATCGGAGGCAAGGGCGAGATAAACGGCCTCGCCCAGTTCCCCGCCAAGCCCGAAGCCCAGGTGTTCGGCCAGTGTGCCCACCAGTTCCCCCGTGGCCGAACGCGTATGCTCCACCCAGTTGACGTCGGCGTAATGCGGGTTGCTTTTGTGATGATCGACGTTCAAAGTCCGGGCCTGTTCCCAGCCTTGCGCGGGGTACTTGCTTCCGGCAAAAAAAGCGTCCAGTTCCTGTCCCGCCCGTTTGGCATCGCCGCAGTCGGCCAGTAGCACAAGATCCGGCACCCAGCCGTCAAGGGCGGCAAGATCCCGCACGCAAGGGCAGGGCGGCGTCAGCCAGGACAGAAAATCCGGCAGCGGCGCGGGGAGCAAAACCCGCGCCTCGACGCCCAGGCGCACGGCAATGCGCGCAAGGGCGAACATGGAACCCACGGCGTCGCCGTCGGGGTTGATGTGGGTTGCCAGAAGAACTTTTTTCGCCTGGCGCAGGGCCTTTTCCACTGAGAGCATGGCTTGGTGCATAAAGTCGCCTGTAGTGTCTTGCGCACGGGCTGGAGGCAGCCCCTGGGGCAGTTTACCTTTGAAATGCCTGCTTGAGGGCGGGCAAAGCTCGCCTACAGGCATTTCAGGATATTTCAGGGCATTTCTCCGCCTTCAATGCTGATTTCGCTGTAGACCATTTCTTCCGGGCATACGGCTTCAAGCATGGACAGGCATTTGCCAAGCCTGCTTTCCAGATGGCGTTTGTCATTGCTGACCGACACCAGGGCCAGGCTCAGTCTGCCCATGTCGTTTTCGCTGCCCACTTCGGCCACGCTCACATTGAACTTGTTGCGCGCTTTTTGTTTGATGCTGCTCGCCACCCGGCGCTTGTCCTTGAGGGACTCGTTGCCGTGCAGGCGGAATTCAACACCCAGGATGCCGATAAACATCATTCAGGACCGTCCGGACGGCAAAAGCTACAGTGTAGCGGCCTCTTCAACGATTTCAAAGGCTTCGATAACGTCGCCCACTTTGACGTCGTTGAAGTTTTCAATGCCGATGCCGCATTCGTAGCCCTTGGCGACTTCACGCACGTCATCCTTGAAGCGGCGCAGCGAGCCTATGCGGCCCGTGTGCACCACCACCCCGTCGCGCAGGAGGCGGATCTGCGCATTGCGCAGGATTTTTCCCTCCGAAACGTGACAGCCAGCGATGACGCCCACCTTGGGCACGGAGAAGGTTTCGCGCACCTCGACCAAGCCCAGGAATTCCTCGCGCGACACAGGGGCGAGCATGCCTTCCATGGCGCTTTTGATTTCTTCCACCAGCTTGTAGATGATGTCGTAGAAACGGATGTCGACCTTTTCGTGCTCCGCCAGCTCCTTGGCCTTGGTTGTGGGCCGGACGTTGAAACCGATGATGATGGCGTCGGAGGCTGTGGCCAGCAGCACGTCGGACTCGGAAATGGCCCCGGTGCCGCCGTGGATGACTTCAATGCGCACTTTTTCCGTGGACATTTTGCGCAAGGCGTCGGTAATGGCCTCAAGGGAGCCCTGCACGTCGGCCTTGACCACCAGGTTGAGCACTTCGGCTTCAACACTGTCCGCCTTGCGGGCGAGAAAGGTTTCCAGAGTGATTTTGGATTCCTTGGCCAGTTCCCGTTCGCGCTGTTTCAGCGTTCTGGATTCGGCGATGCGGCGGGCGGCCTTTTCATCGGCGAGCACGATGAATTCCTCACCCGCTTCCGGAACACCTTCAAAACCCTGCACTTCCACGGGCATGGACGGGCCGGCCTCCTTGGCCTTTTTGCCCTGATCGTTGAACATGGCCCGCACCTTGCCCGAATGTATGCCGCAGACAAAGGCGTCGCCAACATGCAAGGTGCCCTGCTGGATGAGCACCGTGCCCAGGGCGCCGCGTCCCTTGTCCAGCTTGGCTTCGACAATGTGCCCCACAGCGGTGCGTTTGGGGTTGGCCCGCAGTTCCAGGATCTCCGCCTGCAGGGCCAGCAGTTCCAGCAGCTCGTCCAGACCCGCGCGCGTTTTGGCCGAGACGTAACTGAAGGTGGTGTCGCCGCCCCAGTCTTCAGCCACAAGGCCCTGTTCCGCCAGTTCGCGCTTGACGCGATCCGGATTTGCGGCTTCCTTGTCCATCTTGTTCACGGCCACCATGATCGGCACTCCGGCCGCCTTGGAGTGGCTGATGGCTTCCTTGGTCTGTTCCATCACCCCGTCATCGGCGGCCACAACCAGGACCACGATATCCGTTATTTCCGCGCCGCGCGCGCGCATGGCGGTAAAGGCCTCGTGCCCGGGGGTATCCAGGAACACGATCTCGCCGCGTTTGGTCTTGACGTGGTAAGCGCCGATATGCTGCGTTATGCCGCCGGCTTCGCCCGTGACCACCGAGGACTTGCGGATGGCGTCAAGCAGCGAGGTCTTGCCATGGTCAACGTGGCCCATGATCGTGACCACCGGAGGACGGGAGGCGAAGTCTTCCGGGTTCTCCTCGATCTGCTCCTGCTGGGCGTCAAGAAGATCCTGTTCGGAAAAGCCGACCTTTTCTATTTCATAGCCGAACTCGCCGGCCACCAGGGTGGCGGTGTCAATGTCCAGGGACTGGTTGATGGTGGCCATCACGCCAAGGGTGAACAGGACCTTGATGATCTCGCCGGACTTGAGCCCCATCTGGTGGGCGAGGTCGGAAACGCGGATGAATTCATCCACTTTGATCTTGCGCTTGACCGCCTTTTGCGGCTGGGTGCCGCCCATGGGCGCCGTGGCCCGCTGCCTGCGGGACTTGCCGCGCCGGGATGCGGACTTGCTCCAGCCGGCATCGTCGTCGCCGCCCCTGGTGCGGGTATCGGTAAAGTCAACGGTACGCCGGCCTTTCTGGCGTTTTTTTCTGCCCTGTTCGCTATCGGGTGAGGCGGGGGCGAAGTTGCCTGGCGCGCCGCCCGGTGCGGGTCTTGGGCTGTAGGAGCCGGGTGCGCCGCTGCGCGCGCCGGGGGCTGCCGCGCCGCCGCGCCCGCCCGGGGCGGCCGTGCGCCCGGGGGCCGGGCGGCCGGCAGCGCCTCGATCTCCGGTTCCGGAGCGCGAGTCGCCAGCGGGGGCTCCCGGGCGGCGTCCCGGGCCACCCGGCCGGGGCGTGCGCCCGGCCGGAGCCTGGCGCGGATCCGGTCGGGAAATGATCCGGACTTGTGAAGAGGAAGCTTCGTCATCATCAAAGGCTTGACGCATACCGGCATCACGCGTGTCGTCCGAAGCGTGATCCGGACGCGGCGCGAGCTGGGGCGCGGAAGATACCGCCTGGCCGTCAGCGCCGCGTTCAGGCTCCGCGGAAAAAGCGGCGGGGCGCACGACTCTGGCAAAGGTCTTTTGCGGGCTGGCTTCTTTTGCCGGAGCCTGGCCCTCGTCTTCTTCCTCGCTTTTGGCGCCCGCTTCGGCAGCCGTTGCCCCTGTCTGGGCCTCAGGCTCGGCTGCGGGCTGCTGTTCCCGGGCGGCCTGCGCTTCTTCGGCCTTGCGCGCGGCTTCTTCCGCCTGCTGCCTGGCTTCGCGTTCCGCTTCTTCCCTGGCGGCGCGCTCTTCAGCCTGCTTGCGCTCGGCTTCCAGCGCGGCCGCTTCTTCCGGGCGCATGATGACGCGCGCGGCAGGCGGCGTTGCGGCGGGTTTTTTACCCTCCCTGCCGGCCTTGGGCGTTGCGGGCGCGGCTGCGGCGCGTGGCTTTTCAGGGGCCGCATCCAGAGATTCCGGAGCGCCGTCCGCAACAGGGGGAGCGGCTTCATGCGCCTGGTCAACCGTTGGGGCGTCACTTGCCGCGGCTTGCGCAGGGGCGGGCGAAAGCTCGGCAGCGGCAGCCGGAGTGTCCGGATCAACTGCTTGCGGCAGCGGCGCTAAATCCGCCTGCTCCTGAACGCCGGGCGCGGCGCTTTCAGCGGCCTGGGGCTGCGGCGTCCGGCTTTTACGGCGGACGCGCACCTCGGGCTTGTCCTCGCCCGGAGGGGCAAAATGCCTGCGCAGGCGGCCCGCATCAGCTTCGGTCAGGCTGCTGGCGGCAACCTTGGCGGCGGTGATGCCAAGCTCCCTGGCGGCGGACAAGAGCTCCTTGTTGCTGAGCCCCAGTTCCAGCGCCAGGTCTTTTACTTTTTTCTTCTCATCGCTCATATTTCCTGCCCCTTTGCCTTCCGTTTCGCATAGCGGCGGGTAAACGCCTCTTTGCAACGTGGCTCGTCACAAATATATATTCCCCGTCCTGGCGCTGTCTGTTTCTGATCCGGCACGGGCTGAGCCTTGTCAGAACGCATTACCATCCGCAAAAGTGTGCTCTTGGGCGCTCGCCGGCGGCAGATGACGCACATGCGCTCGGGAACGTGTTTGCCCACAGCCACCGCGCGGCCTCCGCCTATTCTTCGGCGCCGTCTTTGCCGGCTTCGCCGTCAGCGGGGGCGGCATCTGCCGGGGCCGGCGTCACAGGCGCGTCCTGCGCTCCGGCGTTGTCTGTTTCGCTTGGCGCGTCACTGTCGGCGGCAGCCGCGTCTTCGTTGCTGTTTTCCTCTTCGCCAAGGGGGCGCAGGAAGTTGATGGCCGCGCGCAGGTTGCCGATTTTGGCTTCGGACATGCCGGGGATGGCCAGGAGGCTTTCGTCCGAGGCGTCCCTGATGCTTTCAAAGTTTGCAAGGCCGGCTTCGACAAAGTTTTCCAGGGAAATTTCGGCCACGTTGGCCAGTTGTTCAAGGCCGTGGCTGATGGCGTTGGCCTCGTTGTAGCGGGTTTCAGTGTAAATATCGATTTTCCATCCGAGCAGCTTGGCGGCGAGTTTTACGTTCTGGCCCTTTCTGCCGATGGCGTTGGTCAGCTGGTCATCGGGCACGATCACTTCCAGCAGCCCTTCCGAATCATCCACGACAATGCGGGTGATAACGGCGGGGGAAAGGGCATTGCGGGCATAGGTGGCGATATCCTGGCTCCAGACCACAATATCGATGCGCTCGCCGCGCAGTTCCTGCACGATATTCTGGATGCGCGAGCCGCGTACGCCAACGCAGGCCCCCACCGGGTCCACGTCCCGGTCACGGCTCATAACCGCAACCTTGGCCCTGCTGCCGGGATCTCGGGCGACGCCCATGATCTGCACGACGCCGTCGTCAACCTCGGGCACCTCGCGCCGGAACAGGGCGGCCATATAATCGCGGTGCGAGCGCGAAACAATGACCTGGGGCCCCCGGCCCTCCTTGCGGACCTCGATAATCAGGGCCTGGACCCTGTCGCCGCGCTTGTAGTGCTCGCGCGGGATCTGCTCTTCCTTGGGCAGCAGCGCTTCGGTGCGCCCGAGGTTGATGATCCAGCCCGCCTTGTCGCGGCGCTGGATGATGCCGGAGATGATTTCGTTGATCCGATCCTTGTATTCCTCGTAGATGATGCCCTGTTCGGCATCACGCATGCGCTGGATGATCACCTGTTTGGCGCTCTGGGCGGCAATGCGGCCCAGGTCTTCCACCCGGAGGCGAAAGCCCATTTCGTCATCCACCTGAACGCTCGGATCATGCGTGCGCGCCTCGGCCAGAGCGATCTGGCTGTTCGCGTCCTCCACTTTGGACACCACGATCTTGAACTGAAAGACCTCAAGTTCACCGCTGTCCTCATTAAAGGAAACCTCCACGTCAATATCCTCGCCGTATTTGCGGGTAACGGACGTGCGGACGGCTTCCTCCAATGTTTCCACCAGCATGGCCCGGTCAAGGCCCTTGTCTTTACTGATTTGGTCTATGGCTTTTTTCAGCTCAAGGCTCATATGCGTTCCTCCGCGGCACGGCGTACTGGCTGACGCCGAAATATTTGTAAATCGTCTTGTCCGCCTGCGCGGCGACGGGTTTCAAGCTTCCTGCCGCACAGCTCATAATAATCCGGGCCGGCGTTGCTTGACGCGGCAGAAGGAATTTTCAGTCAGGCCCGTGTACCCCGTGCGTGCCTGGTCCAGCCTCTGTCCAGGGCTGTTTCTTTTTCGCCCGGCCTTTGCCGGGCAGGGATTTTTCCGGGGGCAGGTAGATTTGCTGCGCCTTTTTCAGATCTTTCCAGGCAAAATGCAGCAGTTGCCCGGGGCATGCGCCGGAGCCAGGCTCCGGCAGTCGCAAAGTGAACAGGGCCCCGGGGTCAACAAGGCCGGAAGCATCCGCCTGCGGCGCGGCAACGAGCCGGCCGCGGAATTTTCTTCTTTCCGCCGGCAGCGAGGCATCGCGGGGCGCATCAAGAAGCGTGAGCTCAAGGTCCATGTCCAGGGCGGAGGCAAGCTGGGCCGGGGTAAAAAATTTGCGCTCAAGCCCGGGTGACGAGACCTCCAGCACATAGGCGCCGGCGATAAGATCCTCCACCTCAAGACTCAGCCCGAACAGGCGCGAAAAGTGAGCGCAGTCGTCAATGCCCACCCGCTGATCGCCAAGGACCGGGTCTTGCTCCGCCAGGGACTCCGCTTCAGGACGGGAAGCTAAAAGCCCTTGCTCTTTGGCAGCGTCGGGGCAGTGCGTTTCCGCCCTTTCAATATATATGCGCACGATCCGCCGTCCGGCGGCGCCCAGCTCTATGCCCCAGAGGCGCAGGCCAAGGCTTGCTGCCAGGGGCAGGGCAAGTTCTGTCAAAGAGTCAATCAGAGAAGAATCCGTCATAGGCTGATGCGCTGCCGTGGGTCACGGGGCGCTTTTGTTTTTTGCGCGAAACCGGGCAATTTTTCAGACTGCGGTCTGTGGCGCGGGTTCCGGGCAAAGCGACAAAAAAAAGGGAGGCCGTCAGGCCACCCTACTGGGCCGGAGGCCCCAAGGATGTTGGAAAAAGAGCACATTCTTTCGGGAATCTTACATCTTGAAAGGCCGCAACGCTTTTTCCGCCGTGTTGCAAAGGCAGTTACTCCACAAATCCTGCCGTGTCAAGCTTTTTGCCTGCTAAAAACACGCTTTTGGCTTGTGTTTGTGGAACAGACGCGCTATAAAATCTAGAGATTATTTATAGTGCTTTGCCTTTGAACTGCTTGCTTGACGGCGAGCAAAGCTCGTCTGCAAGCATTTCAGGGCAAGGATATGCGGACAGCGGCTGATTGCCCGGGCCGCCGCTCCGGCTGTGGAAGAGGAGGAGCGCCATGCGTATGGTAAAAATGCTGGTCGTCATCTGTGCCTTTTTTTGCTGCACGGCTTGTTCTTTGCGTTCTTCGTCCGATCAGGGTTCGGTTACGGGGACGGCTGTCAGTAAAACCGCGCTTTCCATGGTGGGAACCAGATACAAATATGGCGGCGCGAGTCCTTCCAAGGGCTTTGACTGTTCGGGGCTGGTCAGTTGGGCCTATGCCCAGCACGGGCTCTCGCTGCCGCGTACCGCCAAGGCTCAGAGCCGAAGCGGAAAATCGGTCAAAAAAAGCAACTTGCAGCCTGGGGATGTGGTGGTGTTTAAAACCAGAAATGGAATGCACACCGGCATCTACACCGGCAGGGGGCGTTTTGTGCACAGCCCCAGTACCGGCAAGAAGGTATGCGAAGAAAGCCTTGGCGCCAGGTTCTGGACCGAGCATTTTGTCTCGGGCCGCAGGCATACAGCCTTGAACTAGGGGCTGTTAACACTACGAGCAAATTTGTTCTCTGCCAAGGAAGAAGACCTTTTTATGCAGGGAGTGTACTTTTACGGTACTTGACCGGAATAAAAAGGTCTTCTGACGCGGGCAGAGGACAAAAGGGCCGTAGCGTTAACAGGCCCTAGGGCAGGTCCATGCTCACGGGCGCGGCCCGAGGGTTTTTTGCCCCTCAGGCCGCACCGGCGGGGCCTTTTATGCGAGTGCCGGCTGTGGAGAGCTGCCTGGCGTCTTTGTGACGCCAGCAGGTCAATTGCCGTTCAGTTCGGCCCGGAATTTCCGCGACAGCCGGAACACGACGACTTTTCTCGGCGGCAGGGTGATGGTGGCATCGGTCTGGGGGTTGCGCCCTTTCCGCGCTTTTTTGTCATAGGCTTCAAATTTTCCGAGCCCGCTGACCAGGAGGAAGTGGTCTTTCTTGATGGCCTGCTTGCTGAGCCTGAGCAGTGATTCCACCAGCTTTTTCACTTCATTGCGGTTTTTTTCGGTCTTGTCGTAGATAATATCCACGATGTCGGCCTTGGTCAGGGTCTTGTCACTCATGGTGGCCTCCGCTTACGCCTTTAAAATATGCGCGTTGATGGACCGGGCTAATTCTTCCATTTCCTTGCTGTCGGAATAGGCTCCCCCGGGCCAGTCCGGGAGTCCGTCCGAGTTAAAGCGAGGAATGATATGCCAGTGGGAATGAAAAATCACCTGCCCCGCTGACGCAAAGTTGTTTTGAATGCAATTGAATCCGCCGCAACGGGTTTGCTTTTGCACGGCCCCGGCCACAAGCCGTAATCCGCGCAGCAGGGATTCGCCTTCGCTGTCCGGCAATTCGAGCAGGGAGGGGAAATGCGCTTTGGGCAGCACCAGGGTGTGTCCTCTGTTTATGGGATTGATATCCAGAAAGGCGAGGACTTTCTCATCTTCGTAGACCCGCGCGCAGGGTATGAGACCGGCGACGATTTTGCAAAACAGACAGTTTTCATCTACAGGCATGGTGTCCGCCATCAGGGCCTCCTGTTGCGTCCGTTGCTTGAAGAGTCATATCTCACCATGCAAATTACCCATAAAAAATACAATAATCAAGAGGGTTCTGCCAATGGCGGCGATTTTTTTGCAGGAAATTCACACTTTTCCCCATCCGGCGCCGAAAAAGAAGCCCTTGCCCATTTTTCCCGTGTTTCTGCCCTTTTCCGGCTGCAGGACGCGTTGTATTTTTTGTTCTCAAGAAGCGCAGACAGGGCGCCGGTCCCGGCCTGTGCCGTTGCTTCTGGCCCAGGCCGAGGCCGAGTTGCGCGACAGGGCGGCGCGCACGGACGCGCCGTTTGAGCTGGCCTTTTACGGCGGCAGTTTCACCGCCCTGGCCGAGGAAGAACTGAGCGCCTGCCTCAATTTTGCCGCGCGCTGGATGCGGGCCGGCCTGGTGGCCGGCTTTCGCTGTTCCACGCGTCCGGATGCCGTTGATTGGTCTGTGAGCGCGCGTCTGCGTTCCGCCGGCTGCAGCACGGTGGAGCTAGGGGTACAGAGCTTTGCCGACTCCGCCCTGGCCCTGTGCGGCAGGGCTTATTCCGGCGGCCAGGCGCGCGAGGCCTGCACCATGCTGCGCGAGGCCGGTCTGCAACTGGGGGTGCAGCTTCTGCCGGGCATGCCCGGGCTTTGCCCGGAACTGGCGCAACAGGATGTGCAGTGGACGGCGCGCCTTGGCCCGGACTGCGTAAGGCTTTATCCTTGTCTTGTCCTGCGCGATACGGCTCTGGAGCACCTTTGGCGGCAGGGCGGCTACCGGCCCTGGGAACTGGAGGAGACTCTGGACTATCTTGCCTCAGCCTGTCTTTCCTTCTGGCAGGCCGGGGTGCCGGTTATCCGCATGGGGCTTGCCGATGAGCCTGGCCTGGCTGGTAAGGTCCTGGCCGGGCCGCGTCATCCCTGCCTTGGCGGCAGGGCAAGGGCCAGAGCCTTGTACCTGTATATACGGGAGCTGGTGCAAGGCTTTGCCCCGGATGTCCCGCAGCCGGGCCTGCTGCTGGCCGCCCCGCGCCGGGCGCAGGGTGAGTTTTGGGGTTGGAAGGGGGAGCTTGCGCCCCTGTATGCCGAGCTGGGGCTCGGGCGAGGGCGGGTGTGCTGGTGGGACAAGGAGCACTTCGCCCTGGGCGTGGGCTTGTAGACGGTCTGTCGTTGCCCCGGAGCATTTTCCGACCAGAATATCATGAGTGCCGAGGTGGGAGCGGCCTTTGCACCGACGAGCATGGAGCGAATAAATGGGGGTCAAGGGGCATGATGCCCCTTGCGGGGATTCCAAAGGGGCGGCGCCCCTTTGGCCGCCGGAGGCATTTAACCCGCGCAAGCTCCTGGCAGCGGCCTTTGCGCCGGCGAACATTGCAAAATCGTCCGATCCGCTGTAACGTCAGTATATGGTTGTATAAACAGACGCAAATCCGCTGCTGGAGGCTTCATGCAGTTTGTAAAAAATCTCGGCGTGCTCTGCCGTATGGTCCGGATTGAACATTCCATTTTCGCGTTGCCCTTTGCCTATGTAGGCGCTTTTCTGGCCGCTGGCGGCTGGCCCGGTCTGCCCCTGCTTTTTTTGCTGACAGTGGCCATGGTCGGCATCCGCTCCTTTGCCATGGCTTTCAACCGGGTGGCGGATCTGCCCTATGACCGGAAAAATCCGCGCACGGCGCATTGGCCGCTGGTAACCGGCGAGATCACCGTCTGGCAGACCTGGCGCTTTGCCGGGGTCATGGCGGTGCTTTTTGTGGTCTCCTGCGCGGCCATGAATCCGGTCTGTCTGGCCCTGTCGCCGCTGGCGCTGATCATGTGCGCTATTTACAGTTACACCAAGCGCCTGACCTGGCTTTGTCATTTTGTGCTCGGGGCGGTCATCGCCCTTGCGCCCATTGCCGGCTGGTTGAGTGTATCACCTTCTTTTTCCGTAACCTTTTTACTGCTGGCCTTTGGCGTACTTTTCTGGATAGCCGGCTTTGACATTCTTTATTCCTGCCAGGATATGGCCTTTGACAGCCAGAAGGGCCTGCACTCGCTGCCCGTGCGCTTCGGGGTGCAGGGGGCGCAGACCGTTTCGGCTTTTTGCCATGTGAACACCGTGCTTTTTCTTTTCCTGGCCGGGCTCGGGCAGTCCCTGTCTTTCGGCTGGTATTTCACGCTGATCATTTCCGCCGCAATCCTCTGGTGGCAGCACAGCCTGATCAGCCCCGACCGGCCGGAAAACGTCCGCTTTGTCTTTGCCATGAACGGTCCCATTTCGGTGCTTCTGTTCCTGGGCACTTTGCTGGGCGTTCTTTTGTAGGCGGCCATGGCAAAGAACAAGACAGCGCGGGGGGGCGGACCGGCCGTGGATCTTGACGGCCCCGAGGAGAAGAGCCGTTCACGGAAAAAAAGGGAAAGTACGGCCCTGCAACGGCAGGGGGCCTCTCTCGCCGCTCTTTCGCCCGAGCAGTGGAAGCTGCTTCCCTTGTCCGCCGAACTGGCCGAGGCCCTTGAGCAGTGGCGGGGCATGAAAAGCCACGAGGCCAGACGCAGGCACATGCAGTACATCGGCCGTCTGATGCGCGAGTTGGAGGATCCGGGCCTCCTGCTTTCGGCTCTGGACGGGCTGGCGTCGGAGTCACGCGCCGCCACGGCAGCCTTCAGGCAGATTGAAGGCCTGCGCGACAAGCTGCTGCACGAGGATCAGGAGATGCGCCTGCGGGCGCTGGACGAGGCCCTTGAGGCATACCCCGGCCTGAAAAGGCCGAGGCTCGCGCATCTGATGGAAGCGGCTTTTGCGGAGCGCGAAAAAAAAGCCCCGCCGAAACATGGGCGGGAGCTATTTCGCTATCTGCGTCAGGCGGCGCTTCCCCAGGATGGATAACTCTTCGGGTGTGAAAGTGACCTAAAAAACGCTCAAGCCTTCTTTTTGCAGCAGTTCCAGCATATCGTCGCGATTGCGCATTTCCAGAAGCAGAAAAAGCCGTTCAAGGTCCGGGGTTTTGGCTGCCTCTTCGGGATTGTTCCGGATAATGCTGCGTACAAGTTCGCTGTTGTCTGTGGTTATGGCCGCGTAGGCGAGCAGGGAGCCGTCGATTTCACCCACGCTGTAGGTAAGGGTGGACGCTTTTAGCCCGCAGCCCAGCAACTGTTCGATACCCGCGATATCCCCCCTGTCCACCAGTTCCTTGCCCAGTTCGCGCATGGTGGCGCTGGCCCTGGGGCACTGGGCTTCGGCTTCCAGCACGATGCGCATTTCCTCCTTGTCGCCGGCTTTCAAGGCCATACGCAACAGGGTGGCATGCGATTTTTCGCAGCGTTGTTTCTGGCTGCTTTCAGCAAAAAAGCGGCGCAGGGCTTCGGGGCGCTTTTCCAGTTCAATAATGTATGTTGCATGAAAGAGCCGCCAGCTTTCGCGCAGGTCCGTCCAGCTTGCCAGGGCGACAAAGGACAGGGCCAGAACAAAGCCCAGGATCAGCCTCAGGGGCACGTTGAGCGGGGCCGTATTGTCCAGTCCCCGGCACAGGGCGAAGGCCAGCCCCCAGTACAGGGGGTAGGCGTATGAGAGCAGGGCGATGGCGTTGGAGGACAGTTCCTGGTTGAAAAAAGAGAGCAGGCAGGGGTTCAACAGGTAGCGGATGAAGCCCAGAACAAGGTTGGCGAACAGAACGCTCGCGGCGAAGCGCAGGCCGAAGACCCCCCAGAAGAGCGCGCATACGGCCAGGATGCAAAGCAGAAAGGTCTGGGCTTGCATATCAGATTTCCACAGAACGGACGGCCGGTTTGGGCGGAAATATATATCTGCACATATGCTTCGGATGTTATACCCTGTGGCGTTCTCTGGCAAGCCCGCCACAGTCCTTGGGTCCCAGTGGCCGCATTCATGCCCGGCAGTATGGGGCCAGGCGGCATATGCCCGGTGCTGGTTCCCGGGGGGGGGGCCAAAGGGTTGGGCCCCTTTGGCCCCCGGAGCCTTCTTTATACAATACCCGGGGGTACAATACCCGGAGTGCGATACCCGGGGAGCAATGCCCGGGCCCTGGCACGGCTGTCGGCTTATAGTATGGCCTCGATGCCGGGCGAATAGCCGTTTTCCTGCATCAACAAATCCATGGGCAGCATGCAGAGCAGATACAGTTCCAGCGGCGTGTCGCCCGCCAGTTCGCGAAAATCCACTCCCAGAAGATAGTGCATGCATTTGCTGCAGCCTTCGCCGCGTTCATATTTCAGGTGTTCAAGGAACATGATCGGCAGATCGGCCGGGTTATTCTGTCCGCAGACCGGGCAGGTGGTGCGGGAAAACTGCCATTCGTGCCGGCACAGGGAGCATTGCAGGGAGCGTTTGCCTTCTTTGCCGCGCAGGGCGCTGCCATGGGGGAAGCCGCCGCAGATGGGGCAGGCGCTGAATTCCCACGGCGGCAGCACGATGGCTTCGGCGGCTCTGGCCACTCTGCTTGCGGCCGCTCCGGCCAGGTGCGTGGCGAACAGTCCGGCCACGCCGGGGTCCTGTTCGTTTTTTTTGGCCCAGGCCGCGGCCTTTTTAGTGTTCGCGCTCATGCCTAGGCTGCCGAGTTCGCGGCATTTTTCAGGATTCTTTGCCAGATAGGCCCCAAGGGCCTTGGCCTGCACGGCGATTTCCGGCATGCCCCTGGCTGCGGCCGAAGCGATTTTTTTGGGCGCTTTTTTCAGAAAAGGCGCATCAAAATACAGATCCAGGTTGTCGCCGAGCACGGGCGCCCATGCCCGGCCCTGGGCAAAGGCTGCCCTGTCCAGCTCGGGCATGACAATTTCGGGCAGTTCGACGGACAGCGCATTCTGGGCATCAAGCAGGGGGACAAAGGCCTTGAGCAGAAGGGCGCTTTCGGGATGCTGCTTGGCGAGGCGGGTTACAAGTACTTTGGGGATGCTCATTATTGCTCCGGAAGAAAAAGGGTTGCCAAAAAGCACGGTTGTCAGGCGCGGCATGGCGGCGCCCGGCGGCCCAGCATACAAAAAAAAACCGCCCATGTCTTTGGCGCAAGGCGGTAAAAAACCGGGAGATGGCGGTTTGTGCCCGCAATCTCCCGGCAGTTTCAGTGTGGTGCCGCACCACCTGCGGCGGCGCGGCACCTCTTTCAGGCTTGCGGCTGGCGCCGCTTGGCGCGGCACCAGCATGATCCGGTATTATGCTTCAGCGAACTCGTGATACTTTTTCGGGTCATCAGTGACGATGAATATCACGCGTACATCTTCGGCATCAATGGCCTTTGCCTTGGGGTAGACCTTTTTCAGCTCCGCCACACGTTCCTCGGCCAGTTTGAGGATATCCTCGCGCTCGCCGAAATCGAGGGCTGTGGGGCAGGCAAGCACACAGGCGGGCTTCATGCCGCTTTTGATGCGGTCAAAGCACATGGTGCACTTGCTCACGACCTTGGTTTCGGGGTTCTGCCTGGGCACATTGTACGGGCAGCTTCCCCGGGCCATTTCAAAGTCGATGTTCTTCGTGGCTTCGGTGTATATAACCGCGCCGGTTTCCTCATCCTGTACGATCTCGTTGTTTTCGCTCGCGACCATGCAGGGAGGGTTCACGCAGTGGCGGCACATGTCCGAAAAGAAATACCAGTAGGGTTCGCGTGAACCTTCCCGTTTTCCTTCGGCAAAGCGCACCAGCTTGTAGGTTTGGTGGGAGAAGTCAGGGGGGTTCTGATAGGTGCCCCGCTGAGTCGTCTGCTCGGCCGCAAGGCCGTTCCATTGCTTGCATGCTACCTGGCAACCGCGGCAACCGGTACAGCGCGAGGTATCCACGAGTATTGACTTACCGTCCGACATGGCTTACCTCCTACGCCTTTTTGGCAATGTTGACCATGCATGCCTTGTATTCGGGCGTGCCCGCATTGCCGTCGCCGACAAAGGTGGTCAGGATGTTACATGTATCCCCAGCATTTTTGGGGTAGAGCCAGCCATAGTTGAAGGTCATGCCCACCAGGTGCACGGTCTTGCCGTCAATGGTGAAGGGGCGGATACGGGGGGTCACCATGGCCACCGCGTCCAACTGGCCGCGGGCGGATTTGATGGTCACCCATTCGCCGTTCTTGTAGCCTCTTTCCTGGGCCAGCTCTTCGCTGATTTCAATGTACACTTGCGGCATCGCTTCATTGAGCCAGCTCTGCCAGCGGGTTATGCCGCCGGAGCACCAGTGCTCGGTGGCGGAATAGGTGGTGAGCACCAGGGGATACTTGGGGTCCGCCGTGGCAATCTTGTCCATATCACTCTTGAAGATGGTGATGATCGGACTATTGTGCTGCTTGGAGAGCAGGTTTTGCTTGAGCGGGCCTTCCAGGGGCTCGTAGTGCTCGGGGAAGGGACCGTCGCCTGGTCCGGGGCCGAAGAAGGAGGCAACGCCGTCCGGCTTCATTATATAGGGCAGCTTGCCGCCTTCCTGTCCCATGGGCGGCCAGGGGCCGTCGGCCACGTCTCCGACCCATTTGCCGTCCTTCCACTGCAGGAGCGGACGCGCCGGGTTGTAGGGGTTGCCGTTCTGGTCCACCGAGGCGCGGTTGTACACGATCCGGCGGTTAACAGGCCAGGCGAAGCTCCAGTTGGGATACAGGCCAAGGCCGGTGGGGTCTTCTTTGCCTCTGCGGTCCATGAGGTTCTGGCCGTCGGCGGTAAAGCTGCCGCAGCAGAGCCAGTTGCCGGAGGAGGTTGACCCGTCCACCTGCAGAAGCCCGAAGCCGGGAACCTGCTGTCCCTTCTTGTAGCTCTTGTCGCCGATGGTGGTATCGCGTTCGAATTCGCCGTTGATGCGTTTTGCAACCTTCAGGGCGTCGAACTCCTTGCCGTCGGCGGTCAGGTAGTCCATGCGCATGTTCAGGATGCCGTCGGGCATGGCGCCGCCGTCTTTCTTGTACATGGCCTGCAGCTTGTGCATGAGCATGGTCACAATGGCGCCGGTGGAGAGGCAGTCGCCCGGGTTGGGGATGGCCTTGTGCAGCCATTGCATCCAGCGTCCGGAAGTGGCCTGGCTGCCGTCCTTTTCAATATTGGCCGTGGCCGGCAGCAGGAAGCACTCGGTCTTGACCTTTTTGGGGTCAAGGCCGGGGCCTTTCCAGAAGGAGGCGGATTCGTTGTCAAAGATATTGACGTGAACCATCCATTCCAGCTTGGTCATGGCCGCGCGGACCTTGTTGGAGTTGGGCAGGCTGCCGCAGGGGTTCTGACCGATGCAGAAGTAGCCCTTGATCTTGCCCTTGTACATGTCGTCGATCATGTGCAGCACGTCACAGTTCTGGTGCACGTCGCACTTGGGCAGCCAGGAGTAGCCGAAGCCGTTCTCGGGCTTTGCCGCGTCGCCGAACCAGCTCTTGAGCAGGCTGACCACATACTTGGGCGTGTTGCCCCACCAGTTGGCCGAACGGGGGTCGCTGGTCTTGGGGGTTGCGGCGTCCATGTACTGTTCCACCGTCTGCCTGTTGGAGCGGGGCACCGGCAGGTAGCCCGGCAGATAATGGTAGAGGATGGCGTGGTCCGTGGACCCCTGCACGTTGGGCTCGCCGCGCAGGGCGTTGACGCCGCCGCCGCAGATGCCGATGTTGCCGAGCAGCAACTGCAGGATGCACAGGGAACGGATCTTCTGCACGCCGATGGTGCTCTGGGTCTGGCCCAGGGCGTACATGACGGTGCCGGCCTTGTCCTTGACGCCGGTGGAGGAATACAGTTCGTAGACCTCAAGGAGTTTATCCTTGGGCGTGCCGGTGATGGACGATACGGTATCCAGATCGTAGCGCTTGTAGTGCTCGTACATGACGTTGAGCACGCAACGCGGGTGCTTCAGGGTCTTGTCCTGCTTGGGGATGCCCTTTTCGTCTTTTTCCAGCACCCAGGTGGATTTGTCGTACCTGCGCGTTTTCGGATCGTAGCCGGAGAAGAGGCCGTCCTTGAAGCTGTACTTTTCGCCGACGATAAAGCCGGCGTTGGTGTAGTTCAGGACATAGTCCTCAAAGTACTTCTTGTTTTCAATGATGTACTTGATCATGCCGCCGATGAAGGCGATGTCCGTGCCCGAGCGGATGGGCGCGTAAACATGTGCCTTGGAGGATGTACGCGTGAAGCGCGGATCCACGTGGATCAGCTTGCCGCCCTTTTGCAGGGCCTTCATCACCCACTTGAAGGAGATGGGGTGGTTTTCAGCAGCGTTACTGCCTTGAATGAGAACAACATCACTGTGCTGAAGGTCAATCCAGTGATTGGTCATGCAACCGCGTCCGAACGACTCTGCCAGAGCCGGTACAGTGGGGCCGTGTCAGACCCGCGCCTGGTGGTCTATGTACGTATACCCCAGGCCTCTGGCAAATTGTGTCGTTGCCCAGCACTCTTCGCTGAGCACGTTGGAACTTCCCATAAGGGACAGCGTCTGCACACGGTTGACGACTTCGCCTTTTTCGTTCTTGGTGATAAAGGATTTGTCCCGCTCTTTCTTTATCAGTTCCGCGATACGGTTAAGGGCGAAATCCCAGCTTACCTGTTCCCATTTGTCGCTGCCGGGCTTGCGGTACTGGACCTTGGTCAGGCGATGTTCGTTGGCGACGGAGACCTGATACAGGCCGGCGCCCTTGGCGCACAGCGCGCCTTCATTGATGGGGTGCTCGGGGTCGCCTTCTATGTTGAAGATTTTGCCGCTTGCCTTGTCCACACTGCAGATAAGCCCGCAACCGACGGAACAGTAGCAGCAGATGGTGGTGCTCTGCGCCGCTGTTTTCAAGGCGTCAGCCTTTTTCATGTCGGCTGCGTAGGCCTTGACCGCGCCCAGATCGAGTCCGAGTCCCGAAAGGGCAAGGCCGGCGCCAAGGCAGCACGACATTTTCAGGAATGTCCTACGCTTCATGGTTCCTCCTCGCTTCATGCGCTGGAAGGTGGGAAAACACAATGATCTCCCAATAATTGTGCAGCAGAAGTCCGCGCGGGAACAACCCAATGGCCCCGCGCGGTCTGTTTATGCTTTCGGGAGCATAAGGGGCTTATTTTTTTTTGGCAACCTATTTTATATTTTGTAACCGATTACTTTGTCTTTTTCTTTTCCTCCTTTTCCGGCCGGGCGCTTCTCGCCACAGGTAACTTTCTCCTTGTTATTATGCTTGAAAGTACATAAACTGGCTTCATGAAAATCCCTGCCGGAGCTCAGAGTCCGGCTTGCAAAAAAGCCTTGGCATTCGCATAGTACGCAGCAACACAAATTACCCGCTCGCGGCCCCGGCAAGCCCGAAACACAGCCGCGAAAAACGGCGGCGCTTATGGAAGCGTTGGCAAAAACGGGTGCGGATGCTGCGAAAGAAGGATGCGCCATGACCAAAACTGCCTCCATCAAATGTATTCCTGTCACCGAGGCTGTCGGCCTCACCCTCTGTCACGACATTACCGAAATCATCCCCGGCAAGAGCAAGGGTTCCGCCTTTTTGCGCGGGCATATCGTGCGTGAAGAAGATGTGGAGCACCTGCTCCGGCTCGGAAAAGAACACCTCTACGTCTGGGAAGGGGAGTTGCCGGAAATGCGCGGCCAGGTCCATGAGGACGATGCGGCCAGACGTATGGCCAAGGCCTTTGCCGGCCCCGGAGTATCCTATGGCGACCCGCGCGAGGGCCGGATCAACTTCAAGGCCTCGTATCAGGGGCTGTTTCAGATTCATCTGGATCTGCTGGACAGCGTGAACAGCATCCCCCACGTAACCGTGGCCACGGCCCACTCCCTGCAGGGCGTGGCCGCCGGGGATACCCTGGCCGGAACCCGGGTCATCCCCCTTAGCGTTCCCGAAGACACCGTGGCGGCCGTTGAGGAGTGCTGCGCCGGGGCCACCTCCCCGCTTTTGCGGGTGCTGCCCTTCAGGCAATGCCGGGTAGGCATCGTGACCACGGGCAGCGAGGTATACAGCGGCCGGATCAAGGACGGCTTCGGCCCCGTGCTCTCGGCCAAGTTCGCCGCCTGGGGCTCCGAGATCCTGGGGCAGGAAATAGTCCCGGACGAAACAGACCGCACGGCGGGCGCGATACTGAAACTGATCGACATGGGGGCCGACATTGTCTGCGTTACCGGCGGCATGAGCGTCGACCCCGACGACAAAACCCCGGCCGCCATCCGGGCCGTGGGCTGCGACGTGGTCACCTACGGGGCGCCCGTGTTCCCCGGGGCCATGTTCATGCTCGGCTACCGGGGCCGCGTGCCGGTCCTTGGTCTGCCCGGCTGCGTCATGTACCACAAGGGCAGCATCTTTGACCTGATCATGCCCCGTATTTTGGCGGGACTGCGCGTATGCGCCCGCGACATCAGCAAACTGGCCCACGGGGGCCTGTGCAAGAGCTGCCCCCAGTGCACTTTCCCCAACTGCGCTTTCGGCAAGGGCTGAGCAGGCCCGGCCCCGTCTGAGCATAACCGGTTGCCTTTTCAGCTTCCGGCCTTTTGAACCAAGGAGCACCAAACCATGATTCAAAAACGGTTTTTTGTGAACGGCGTTGAAAAAAACGTCATGGTCGATTCAGAGGAGAACCTGGCCACCGTCCTGCGCGAACAGCTCGGGCTCACCGGCACCAAGGTCGGTTGCGGTGAAGGTCAGTGCGGCGCCTGTTCCGTGATCATGGACGGCAAAGTTGTCCGTTCCTGTATCACCAAAATGAAGCGCGTGCCCGATCTTGCGCAAATTACCACCATCGAGGGCGTGGGCGGCCCGGACAAGCTGCATGTCATCCAGAAGGCCTGGATCAAACACGGCGGCGCCCAGTGCGGCTTCTGCTCCCCGGGCTTCATCGTGTCCGCCAAGGCCCTGCTTGACGAAAACACAAATCCCACCCGCAATGAAGTGCGCGACTGGTTCCAGAAGCACCGCAACGTATGCCGCTGTACCGGCTACATCCCCCTTGTGGATGCGGTCATGGACGCGGCCAAGGTTCTGCGCGGCGAAATGGACGTGAAGGAACTGGATTTCGTTCTGCCCGCCGACGGGCGCATCTGGGGCAGCAAATACCCCCGGCCCACGGCTGTGGCCAAGGTCACGGGCACCCTGGATTACGGCGCCGATCTCGGCCTGAAGCTGCCTGCCGAAGCCCTGCAGATCGCCCTGGTGCAGGCAACGGTCTCCCATGCCAAAATCAAAGGGATCGACACTTCCGAAGCCGAAAAAATGCCCGGGGTCTTCCGGGTCATCACGCACAAGGATGTAAGGGGCAAAAACCGCATCACCGGCCTCATCACCTTCCCCACCAACAAGGGCGACGGCTGGGACAGGCCCATTCTCTGTGATGAAAAAGTCTTTCAATACGGCGACGCCATCGCCATGGTCTGCGCCGCCAGCAAGGAAGAAGCCGAAGCCGCAGCGGCCAGGGTGAAGGTGGATCTGGAAGTGCTGCCCGCCTACATGAACCTTGTGGAGGCCAAAGCCCCGGACGCCATCGAGATTCACCCCGGCACGCCGAACCACTATTTCACCCAGCTTCTGGAAAAGGGCGAAGACACCGGGAAGTACTTCAAGGGCGGCGATTATGTGACTGTTGAGGATTTCACCATTTCCAGCCGCCAGCCGCACATGCCCATCGAGCCGGATGTGGCCTTTGGCTACTACTCGGACGACGGCAAGCTGCACGTGCATTCCAAGTCCATCGGCGTGCACCTGCATCATGCCATGATTGTGGAAGGCATCGGCGTCCCGGCCGATCAGTTTGTGCTTGCCGCCAACCCCATGGGCGGCACCTTTGGCTACAAATTCAGCCCGACCATTGAAGCCCTGGTCGGGGTGGCGGTTGAAGTGACCAAGCGCCCCTGCGTCCTGGTCTTCAACTACCGGCAGCAGCAGCAGTACACCGGCAAGCGCTCGCCCTTCTACACCACCATCCGTTTCGCGGCGGACAAAGAGGGCAAGCTCGTGGCCATGGAAACGGATTTTGACGTTGACCACGGGCCCTATTCCGAGTTCGGCGACCTGCTCACCCTGCGCGGCATCCAGTTCATGGGCGCTGGCTACGACATCCCCAATATCCGGGGCGAAGGGCGCACCATCTGCACCAACCACGCCTGGGGCAGCGCTTTTCGGGGCTACGGCGGCCCGCAGTCCTGCCTGGCCACGGAACTGGCCCTGGACGAACTGGCCGAAAAGCTGGGCATGGACCCGCTGGAGTTCCGCTACAAGAACGTGTACCGCCCTGGCTGCACCAACATCAGCGGGCAGGAGCCTGATTCATACGCCCTGCCGAAGATGTTCGATGCGCTGCGGCCCAAGTACAAGCAGGCCCTCGAACATGCCAAGAAGCACAGCACGGACAAGCACAAAAAGGGCGTGGGCCTCGCTGTGGGCGTCTACGGCTGCGGTCTTGACGGCCCGGATACCTCCGAAGCCTATGTGGAAATGAACGCCGACGGCACCATCACCATCGGCACCGCCTGGGAAGACCACGGACAGGGCGCGGACGCCGGCGCCATCGGCACCGCCCATGAGGCGCTGCGGCCCATGAAGGTCGCCCCCGAACGCCTGCGTTTCACCTGGCCGGATACCGAACTGACCCCCAACTCCGGCCCGGCCGGAGGCTCCCGCTCCCAGGTCATGACCGGCGGGGCGATCAAGCTTGTTTGCGAAAAACTCCTGGAAGCCGCCAAAAAACCGGACGGCAGCTATATGGATTATGCGGAAATGAAGGCAGCCGGCAAAGCCACCCGCTATGACGGCGCCTATTCCGTGCCCGGCGTGCCCAACAACGAAAAAGGCGTCGGCAAGCCCTTCATGGTCTATATGTATGGCATCTACATGGCCGAAGTGACCGTTGAAACGGCGACGGGCAAGGTGCATGTGGACAAGATCAGCAACATGCTCGACGTGGGCAAGATCAACAACCGCCTGGTGGTTGACGGCCAGAACTGGGGCGGCATGGCCCAGGGCATCGGCCTCGCCCTGTACGAGGATTTCGAGGATATCCAGAAGCACGCCACCATGGCCGGGGCGGGCATTCCGTATATCAAGCAGATCCCGGACAACATGGAAATCGTCTACTTTGAGGAAGAACGCGAGTTCGGCCCCTTCGGCGCGGCCGGCACCGGCGAAGTGCCCCTGTGCGGCACCCACCCGGCCATCCTCAATGCAATCTATAACGCCTGCGGCGCGCGCGTGAAACGGGTTCCGGCC
>JAJDJN010000069.1 GCA_030267245.1 Desulfovibrio sp. OttesenSCG-928-A18 | reverse complement strand
GGAAGCAACGCGAAGCAGCATGAACATCCTGTACACCAATTTTCATTTGCGCGAAGGCGGCGGGCACACCACCTACATCAGGAATCTGCTCGAAAACCCCCGGCACAGGACATTCGTGGCCTGTCCGGCCGGGAGCAAGCTGTACACGCTGCTTGAAGCCGAAGACTTTGCCGGGCTCATTCCCATGGAGTTTCCTTCCACCGTCAAAGACCTCGGGGGGATAGTCAGGAACAGTCTGGCGCTCAGGCGATGCATTCTTGAGCACGACATAGACATCGTGCACACCAACGGTTCGGCGGACAACAGGATTGCCATGTACACCCGCTGGATCACGCGCCGGAATTTCAAGGTGGTGTTCACCAAGCATAATATGCAAAAAATACAGGGGTTCATTTCAAAGCTACGCCTGAACCGCTTTAACGACGCAGTGATCTTTGTATCCGAATCCGTGCGCGAGACCACCTCCCCGGGCCGGGATAACCCCCGCTACCATGTGGTCGAGCACGGCATAGACCTTGATTACTGGCGCAAAAATACCGCCCCGGCCACAGGCCGCCATCTGCGCCTTATCAGCACGGCTGGAACACAGAAGCACAAGGGCTGGATGCACATGATCGAGGCGGTGAGCGCCCTGCCGGAAGAAGACCGGAAGCGGATCAGCGTAAGCGTGCTGGGCAGACACAAGCGCGACAGCAGCCTTTTTCCCGGCTGTAAGGTGCACTTTCCGGGATTTCTTGACGACCCGCGCCCGCTTCTGGAGCAGGCCGATATCGGCTTTGTCCTGTCCTACAAAGAAGCCAGCAGTTTTGCCAGCAGGGAGATGAGCGCCATGAGCCTGCCGGTGATCAGCAGCGACTTTCCCAACCACACGCGCAACATTGATCAAAGCTGCGGCTGGGTGACGCGGGCGGGGGATGCGGATTCTATCCGGCGGGTGCTACGCGCCATCCTGGACATGCCGGCCGAAGAGATCACGCAAATGAAGCTGGCCGCCAGGAAAAAAGCCGAAGCGTATTTTTCGCTGAAAACCATGCTGGAACGGACCAATGCCGTATACGACGCGGTTATGACGCCATGACGGCATTTTAAGGAAGCATCCCCCATTTTTCAAGACAGCCTGGCAAAAATACGGTTTTGCCAGGCTGTCTGTTTTCACCGGGCCGGTGGAGCCTTTCAAAGGTAAAGCCCGGATTTTGCGCGAAGCGCCAAATCCGGGTGGCCAAGACGAAATTGTGAAATTTTACACTTGCAGCTGAATGGGGCCTCTGATAATAAAAATATTAATGGTCACGAATTAAGCAATTTTCGTGACAAACGCTCCTCCTCCTTTTTCCCCGGAGGTCCGCATGCTTTTTTCCACCGCCGGTATTGAGGTATCGCCCCTTGTTCCCCCTCTGGTGGCGTTCGGCGTATCCTTTTTCGCCTCCATGGGCGGCATTTCCGGTGCCTTTCTGCTGCTGCCCTTTCAGATGTCGGTGCTCGGCTATACAAATCCGTCGGTCAGCGCCACGAACCAGTTTTACAATGTCGTTGCCATCCCCAGCGGTGTATACCGTTATATCCGCGAGGGGCGCATGGTCTGGCCCCTGACCGTGGCCGTGGCCGTGGGCACGCTGCCTGGCGTGTTCATCGGCGCCATCGTGCGGGTGGTCTGGCTGCCTGACCCCAAGGCCTTCAAGCTGTTCGCCGCCATGGTGCTTCTGTATATCGGCGGCAGACTCGTCCGCGATCTATTAAAAAAGCAGAAGAATTCCGGAGCCCAGCGGGGCATAGTCAGCGCCGGCCCCGGACCGGATTTTGCGGTCAGCGTACAAGAATCGTCCCTGCGCCGCATCGCCTACAGCTTTCAGGGAGTGGAATACAGCTGTCCCACTGCCGGCATTGTCATCCTCAGCCTGATTGTGGGCATCGTGGGCGGCGTCTACGGCATCGGCGGCGGCGCCATAATCGCGCCGTTTTTTGTGACCTTTTTCGGGCTGCCGGTGCACACCATCAGCGGCGCGACCCTTATGGGCACCTTTTTGACCTCTGTGGCGGGCGTGTTTTTTTATATGTGCATCGCTCCCTTTTTCCCCGAGCAGTCCGTTTCCCCGGATTGGGCGCTGGGCCTGCTTTTCGGCATCGGGGGCATGGCGGGCATGTATCTGGGGGCACGCTGCCAGAAGTTCGTGCCGGCCAAGCTGATAAAGTGGCTTCTGGGCCTTGTGATCATCAGCACGGCCGTCAAGTACCTGTTGGAATACCTGAACTAACCCGCACATGAGGTACCAGGGTGGCCTCGCCCCTCGGCCCCCAGCAAGGCCCCCCGCAAACCTGATGAACCGGGATAATATGGGGGTCAAGGGGCATCATGCCCCTTGCGGGGGTCCGGGGGCAGAGCCCCCGGCGGGGATTCCAAAGGGGCGGAGCCCCTTTGGCGGGGTTCCCAAAGGGGCCGAGCCCCTTTGGGCGCCGGGGCCTACAGCCGCAACCCTATGCGTCGCTTTCGACAAGGGCCAGGGCCTGTTCCACATTCCAGTCTTCGTGCACCAGCCCGCGCAGGGCTTTGAGCAGCCGCTCGGGCCTGGCGTGCTGGAATACGTTGCGGCCGAGGGAGATGCCCCCGCCCCCAGCGCGCAGGGAGTCGTGCACCATCTGCAAAATATCGCGGTTGGACTCCATTTTCGCACCGCCGGCGATGAGCACGGGTATACAGCAGGCTTCGACCACCACGGCAAAGCTTTCCATATCTCCGGTGTAGGCCACCTTGACCACGTCGGCGCCGAGTTCGACGCCCACGCGCGCGCAGTGCGCGACCAGTTGCGGGTCGTATTCGTTGTTGATCTTGGGTCCGCGCGCGTAGACCATGGCCAGAAGCGGCATCCCCCAGTCATCGGCGGCAGCGGCGATGCGTCCGAAATCCGCCAGCATGCGTTTTTCATCCTCGTCACCGATGTTCACGTGCACGGAAACTCCGTCCGCGCCCAGGCGCAGGGCTTCTTCCACGCTGCCCACCAGCGTTTTGGCATTGGCAAAGGGGGAAAGGGCCGTGCTGGCCGAAAGATGAACGATGAGCCCGACGTCCCTGCCGCTGCCCCGGTGGCTGCAGCGTACCAGCCCCTTGTGCATGAGCACGGCGTCGGCGCCGCCTTCGGCGGCGTTGTTCACGGCCGTGCGCATGTCGGTCAGACCCGGAATGGGCCCCACAGTGACCCCGTGGTCCATGGGAACGATGATGGAACGGCCCGTGTGTCTGTTGAAAAAACGCTCCATGCGGACTTTTTTGCCAAGATGCATAGTCGCCTCCGGTAAGGGGGGCCGCACGGCCGGGGACCGAAAAAAAGGGCCGCCGGCGGATGCCTGCGGCCCTGGTTGGGTACTTGTCACGCGTCAGATCTTATTCCCCAGCAGTCCACAGGCCTTTGCCAAAGCCAAAAAAACCGAACCAAAACTGGCCGGTAAAAGCGATGGAGCTAGCAAGGGAACGGGACATGGTGGAACCTGACACTTGATTTTTGCGGCAGACCTTCCGCCGCTGAATGAAAATAACGCAGAGCATACGATAAAGTCAAACATTAGTTGCGATTATTCCAAAAGTTTTGCAAGCAGTTCTTCCGACAAGTTTTTTTCTGCCGCGAAACCCTGGGCGCCGCCTTTTTCCGGGCAGGCGGGCTTTATGCTCCCCTGTTCGCATATCCAGACGGAACCGCCCATGCGCAGGGCCTGCGAAAGACTGTGGGAAACCATGATCACGGCCCGTTCCCGGGCGATGTCCCGCAGCAGTTCCTCGATATGCCGGGATGCGTGCACGTCAAGCGAGGCGGTGGGTTCATCCAGAAGGAGCAGGGCCGGTTCCAGGGCCAGAAGGCGGGCCAGGCACAGGCGCTGTTGCTGCCCGCCCGACAGGCCCTGGGCCGGCAGGTCAAGGCGTCCCCGCAGTTCCTTCCACAAACCAACGTATTCCAGGGCGGTCCGGATTCTGTCCGGCGCTTCCTTTTGCGTGCACAACCCGGTGAGGGTAAGGGGCAGGGCCAGGTTGCGGTACACGCTCATGGGAAAAAGGTTCGGAGTCTGAAAAAGCATGCCGATGCGCCGACGCAATTCGGCAAGGGAAAGGGCTTGCACGCCGCGCTCTTCGCCGGAGCCCTGCGCCCTGCCCGCCGCTGCCGGCTCCGGCTTATCCCCGGCCGCGCCCCGGCAGGATTCCGGATAGATATCGCACAGGCCCCGGCCCAGATCCACCCTTACCCGTCCGGTGCTCGCACAGCCCTCGAACTCTTCGTTCAAACGGTTGATGCCGCGCAGCAAGGTGCTCTTGCCCGAGCCAGAGCGCCCCAGGATAAGCGAGATGCCCCTGGCCGGAAAAGAGACGCTGACCCGGCGCAGGGCCGGGCGTCCGAAAAAGGATACGTCCAGTTCCGTGATTTCCACACTTGCGTTCATGCCTTCCCTCCGGCCCAGCGCCGCCTGTATCCCGAGGCCAGACGCGAGGCCAGCAGCATCAGGCCGCCGGCCAGCAGGAGAAGGACCAGGGATGCGCCAAAGGCGCGGGCCAGCTCTTCCTGACTCTGATACTGGGCCGTAATGTAATATATGGCAAAGGGCAGGGCCTCAAATTTCGCGCCGAGACCGGCAGGAAGCCCGGCATTGGCCACAACCCCGGTGAGCATGATCACGGCCGTATCCTCCGCGCTTCTTCCCAGGGCCAGGATGACCCCGCTCCAGATCCCTCTGGCTGCCACCGGCAGAAGAACATGCCGGAGCCGAGCCGCCCTGGATAGCCCGAGGGCGGCGGCGCAGAGCCGCAGATCCCGCGGCACGGCCTCAAGGGCCTCGCGGGTGCTGACGATCAATACCGGCAGCACCAGCAGGGCAAGGCAGGCCGAGGCCAGAAAAAGGCAGGTATTGGCTTCCGGCAGGAAGCTGCGGCGCAAAAAAAGGATGACGGTGAAGCCGAACAGGCCCATGACAATGGACGGCACGCCCGCCAGAACGTCCACGGCCGCGCCGGCAAGGGCTTTTGCCCTTGGTCCGGCGTATTCCGCAAGGTACACACCGCAGCCTATGCCGGGAAAAAGAGCCAGGCACAGGGTCAGAAGCACCAGACACAGGGTGCCCGCCAGGGCGGGCCAGATGCCGTCCCATACGGGCCGCAAGCCCAAAATGGCGTCAAGGGACGGGGTGTTGCCGAAAAGCAGCTCCCTGTCCAGCACCGGGCCGCCCTTGAACAGCAAAAAAGCAAACAAAGCCCCGAGGCAGCCGAGGAGCGCAACGGCGGCAAAACGCGAAGCAAAGCGCAGCAACGGCAGCCCCCGGAGCCGATTTCGGGGCGCAGGCCGCGCGGCGCCGTTACTTGCCCGGGCACGACTCATGAGCGCAGCTCCGGCGGCGCCCCGGGTTCAGAACAGCGCGCCAGCCGCCGCGCGGCCACGCTTGCCAGGGTGTTCACGCCCAGCAGGAGCGCCCCGGCGGCAAAAAGCGAATCATAAGCGGCGCCGCCCACCTCATTGGCCGTAACCAGAGCCATGTGCGCGGTCAGCGTGCGCAGCCCCTCCGTCAAACCGCCCGGAACCTGCGGCGCGTTGCCCGCCAGCATCAAGGGCAGCAGGGTATCGCCCATGGCCCGGCCAAAGCCGAGCAGGGCCGAGGCCAGCAGGGTTTTACGGGCGGAGGGAAAAACAACGTGCCAAAGCAGCTCAAGGCGGCTGAAGCCAAGGGCCAGACCACCGGGGCACAAGCGCTGCAAACGCGGAGCAAGCCCGGCCTCCATGACCAGCACCATGCCGGGCAGGATCAGCAGGGCAAGCACCAGCGCCGCCGAAAGCAGGCACAGGCCGGAACCGCCCAGCCCCCGGCGCACAAGGGGGGTAAGGAGAAACAGCGCCGCAAAGCCGTATACGACCGTGGGTACGGCCGTCATCAGGCGTATGGCCCAGGGCAAGAGGTCCGCTCCGAGCCGCCGCAGCCTGAGCCCGGCTCCCTTTCGCCCTGCTGCCGCCGGACCGCGAGGAAGCATGCCGCACAGCAGCAGCACGGCAAGGGGCCAGGCCAGGGCCAGGGCCGACAGGGCAAGGAGCATGGAGCCCGCAAGCATGGGCAGAATGCCGAAATCGCCCTGGTATGGCCGCCAGGACCAGGCAAGGACAGCGCCCGGGCCCTGCTGCCGGAAGGCAGGCAGGGCAAAGGCGATGACCATGGCAAAGAGCAGGACAATGCCCGTCAGGGCGATGCCTGCTGCCAGAAAGGCGGCGAAAGGCCCCTTGTCCGCCTGCCCTGATTCCTTTGCGGCAGTTGCGGAAGCTGGCATGCTAGGGCCTGTCCATGGGTATGTATCCGGCCTTGGCTATGATGGCCTTGCCGTCCGCCGAATAGATGTAATCAATGAAGGCCCCGGTCAGGCCCCGCGCCTGGCCTTTGGTGTTCATGTACAACAGGCGGGTGACCGTATAGCTTCCATCGGCCGCGTTTTGCTGTGAAGGCACCATGCCGTCAAGGATGACGCCTTTTGTACTGTCGTCCAGGTGGCCGATGCCCACATAGCCGATGGCATTGGGGTCCTGGGCCACGGCCGTTTTCATGGCACCGTTGGAACTGACCACATTGCTTTTGGCCGCGCTCTGCCCCGCGTCCAGGGCTCTGGATTCAAAAGTTTCCCGGGTGCCGCTGCCGTCTTCGCGGATATAGAGGGAAATGGCCGCATCCAGGCCACCCACTTCCTTCCAGTTGCTGATTTCTCCGGCAAAGATCTTTTTCAGCTGTTCCTTGCCCAGGGCCCCCACCGGGTTCTGCGGATGCACGACAACAGCCACGCCGTCAATGGCAAAGGGGAAGCTCACCAGGCCGTACCTGGCGATTTCCGAGTCCTTGAGGGCGCGGCCGGTGTTGCCTATGTGCACCAGGCCCTCGCCCACCTTCTGCACCCCGACGCCAGAGCCGCCGCCGGCAACGGTGATCCGGATATCGGGGTTTGCCTCCATGATATTGCGGGCAGCACCGTTCATCACCGGGATATGGGCTGTGCCCCCGGCGATATCCAGGTTGCCCTCAAGGCCGGCAAAGGGAGCCAGAGCGCCGGACGGCGCGGCAAGGGCGGCGGATGCGCAAAACAAGGCAAGGACGAGAACAGGAAAAAAAGACTTCATAAGACCTCCTGCGTGGACGGCAAGACCGCAAAACCCGTGTTTACACACCGGCGCAACGCGATCCCGGCAGGCGGCTCCTATGATGGATGGACCGGACAAGGCCCTTGCATGGATTCCGCAACGCCGGGCGTACACCGGAGGGACACACCGTGTCCCGTATGGGCGACGCTTCAGATTTTCTGGCGGAACATAACGGCCTCGTCGGTAAAAAAGGTGGATTGCCGCCAAAGCACCATGCTCCGGCAGCGCAACAAAAGGGATGCTAGCCCACAGGGCGGCAATATTCAAGTTTTTTTTGCCCGGCCCGGCGCCACGGCCCCATATGGCAGCCATGTTCGCGGACGCGGAGGGGCGGCCGCCCTGTTTGAAGCCGGGGCGCGGGCAGAGGGCAAAAAGACCATTAATCAGCACTTCCTTAAAACAGCCCCTAATCAACGCCCTTTAACGGTTCAACCAGCATTTCGCGATAAATGCCCAGAGCCGGGTCAAAGCCTATACGTCTATTGGCCCAGTTGAACAGCGGGTCATCATGCCCCGGGTTTCTATGATCGGGCAAATCGGGCGCAATCACCCGAAACTCGTCCCAGGCAGGGCCGGCCGCATTCCCCGGGACTGTTTCCATATCTTCGCCGTGCCCGGCGTAACGCGCAATGAACACCCCCACCGGCGTGTAGTAATTGTCGCCGCAGCCGGCAAAAATCAGATAGGCCACAAGTTGCAGCACCGGGTCTTCCCGATACAAAAAATCCATGATCCCGTCATGATTGAGGTCGGCAAGGATGATATTATCGGTGTACAGACCGGAATAACTGTAATTCAGGCGGTACTGCCAGGAAAGATCTTGCGGCCGCAGGGCCATGGCCCGGTCCACCCGGCAAGGATCGACGGCCCGAAGCGTCATCCGCTCCAGTTCATCCTGCCGCTCCAGGGCTTCTTCCGCCGACAGCCTGGCTTGCGCCGTTCCCGCGATATGTATGCCGGCAGTCAGCCGGGCCGCGTCAAGGGTGAAGTTCATGGCCTTCAGCCAGCCTGTTCCGGACGGCAGGCTGTCCGGTACGGCATAAGCCAGCGCGTTGCCGAGTTCCAAATCCTTGTCGGCATCCCTGGCGCTCATGAGCTCCAGGTAATACAAAGGCGCGTCCGGTGAAAGCCCGGCAGCCCGGCAAGGGCAAAAAAGCTCTTTTTCCGCCGCCTGTGCCGGGCCGTAAAATGGCGCCAGCAAAAGAAGGAGGGCGCAAAGCGCAGTTCCAGCCTTCATGTCGCTCCCATCCATGCCGGGCAGCTGTCCTCCCGGGCAAAAAAATGCTTCATCACTGCTCCCGGCCGGCAAAGGCGCGGACTGCGGAAAAGGCCCTGCCCGTTCAAGCCCCCGGCAAGAGCGGCCCGAGCCCGCTCACAAGCGGCAGCGGCGGTACAGTTCGCCCAGCAGGGGGCGGCTGTAAATGCGCACCCGGTTCAGGTTCTTTACCGGATCGTCCTTGGCGTTGAAGCGATTGATGCTCAAAGGCCGGCCCGGCGGGTTCGGGCCCGGCCCGACATTGAAGAACAGCTCAAAGCCCGCTGCCCGGCCGGCGGCAAGGGACAGGGCGTTACGCTTTCCCCAGGGCCAGCAGAAACTGCGGACCAGCCGGCCCAGTTCCTTTTGCAGCACAAGCTGGTTTTCGTGCATGATGCGGTAAATGCGCTCGTGTTGTTCCTTTTCGCTCTCCAGGCTTCCCAAATTGTCCCGGAACTTTTCCACCAGATCGCTCAAGCGCCGGACCTTTTCCGCATCCGCGAAAAAATCCACTGCCCCGGCATCATCCTGGGGCACCAGATCCCGGATGCGCTCCACCAGTTCGGCGGAAGGAATAAAAGCCCTGTGGAGCAGCTCCTCCCCCCGCCTGAATCTTGGCATGCCCCAGCAATTGGCCCGCACCGTATGGCTGAAGGCGTTTTTTTCCGGTCCCGGCTGGTGAAAACCGTTGAACTCCGGAGAAATAAACACCGCCTCATGCCGCAGCGAATGGCCGCCGATACCGATGCTGCCTTCCGCCTCCATGGCCCGCGCTTCCGGCCAGGAAAAAAAACTGTCCCGGCGCACCTTGAAACCCAGGCCGCCGTCCTGCAGGGGGGAATCGACAAAGGTAAGGGCGCTGTAGGGCAGCGCGCCATTCCATACATCGTCCAGAGTGGGCCTGAGCGCTGCGCCCTCAGGCAAAAGACTGGTGCTTTCGCTTATGGAATCGGCCACCGGAAAAATCACGGCCTTGTGCCCATATTTACGCAAAATTGGCCAGGCATATACGTAATTGTCCAGATAGCCGTCATCCATGCTCAGCAGAAAAGAGCGCGGCGGCAATGTCTCGCCATGGAGCAAAAAGGCCTCGGCTTCCGCAAGCCCTACCCCCTTCCAGCCTTTTTCCGCAAGCAGACGGCAGTGACGCTCGAACAGCGCGGGGCTCACGCTGAGCCCCAGGCCGGAACCGTTGATACTGTGGTATATGAGCACGGGCAGACTTTTGGCCTTTCGGGAAAACATGAAAACTCCATTGCGCCGGGGCTTGGCATGCGGACATGCGCGGCGCGGGGAATGGACTACAACAGCATCTTTTCGGCCCCAGCCAAAAACATAGCGGCCCGTGACCGGCCGCATCAGACACCCGTGTATAGCAGTCCTTTTCCGCCCGGTCCACCTGCCTTTTGCCTGCCCTCGGCGGCCAAAGGGGCGCCGCC
>JAJDJN010000068.1 GCA_030267245.1 Desulfovibrio sp. OttesenSCG-928-A18 | reverse complement strand
CTTTTAGCGGAGCTTTCGGCCGCTTTTGCGCCGCCGCCTGGGCCGTTATGGGCCAAAGAGCGCGCGCCTTGCTTCTCCGGGACCGGCTCACCGGCCAGTAGGGAGCTGACCGTACCTTCCAACTGTACGCGGGCGGCCTTTATTGTGGCTTTTTTCGCGCCGACCAGCCCGAAGATGCCGGATTTGGCGTCGCTGACGATCTCTATTTCCAACTTTTCGCGGGCCACGCCGTAATACTCGCAGGCTTCGCGAATAGCATCGTCCAGGCTTTTGCCTTGAAATTCCTTATATTGCATGCTGGGAAACCTCATTCATCCGTTTGCCGGACTAGAGCAGTTTACCTTTGAAATGCTTGCTTGACGGCGAGCAAAGCTCGCCTACAAGCATTTCATGTCGCAGGTGCAGGAAGTCTTTGCCTCCGGCGGAGAAGTCCCCGAGGGGATCCGGCGCCGCCGCGCCTCTCAGACCGGCTTGCGGCGCATCTGCCACCATTGCTGGCCGATGGAAATAATATTGTTGACCAGCCAATAGACTACCAGCCCCGAAGGGAAGCCCAGGAAGAGCACGGTAAAGATGATGGGCATGAACATCATGAGCTTTGCCTGGGTCGGGTCGCCCGGCGCCGGCGTCATCTTCTGCTGCAGCAGCATGCTGGCGCCCATGACCAGGGGGGTGATGCAGTATGGGTCGGGCGCGGCAAGGTCGGCAAGCCAGACCAGTTCGGTAAAAGGCAATGTGGGCACAAAAACCGCGTGCCGCAGTTCAATGGCATTGAGCAGGGCCTGGTAGAGGCCGAAAAACACGGGAATTTGCACCAGAATGGGCAAACAGCCGCCAGCCGGGTTGACCTTGTATGTTTTATAAAGCTGCATGATCTCCCGGTTCATGCTTTCTTTATCGCCAGCGTATTTCTCGCGAATTTTCATCATCATCGGTTGCAGCTGCTTCATCTGCTGCATGGAGCGGTAGCTCTTCTGGGAAAGGGGCCAGAACAGCAGCTTGATCAGCACGGTCATGAGGATAATGGCCACGCCATAGTTGTGGACAAAGCCGTAGAAGAAATCCAGCAGAAAGACCAGCGGCCTGGCTATGATGGAAAAGAAGCCGTAGTCCAGGGCCTTGTCCATATGATTCGGCGCTTCGCTCAGTTTCTTGGCTTCTTTCGGGCCGAGGAAATAAGCGCATTCCACTATGGCGTCATTGTCTTTGGCCACGGTGATGCCGGTCTTGCCGATAACCACGTGATACACGCCGTCAAAATAGCGCCCCTTGGCGGTCGCGCCTTCATCGTTCATGCTGACGGCGCCCATGAAATAGTTGTTCATGACCGCCATCCAGGACACATTGCCCTGCACGAGCTTCCCCTTGCCCAGATCGTTGGTGGAGTGCTCCTCGTCAAAGCTTCCCTTCTGGTACCAGGCCACCCGGGTCAGGTTGTACTGGCTTTCGCTCGGCACAGGGGGCTCGCCGCCGAAAAGGGTATGGCGCAAACGGGAAAAGATGGACGGGCGTTCGTCAACGGCAAGGGGGCCGGCGCCAAAGGTAAAGCCGATTTTCAGCGCCCGGGTTTCGACCGAGGACAGGCGCAATTTTTCCCTGATGCTATAATTATCACCGCTGAAAAGCAGTTCGCGGGTCAAGCGCACGCCGTTGATTTCAGCGACAAAGCGCAATGTTCCCTGGCCGTTTTCATCCAGGACCAGGTTATCCCCTTCCAGGGCCCAGGGAACGCCGGTCCAGGTGGGCAGGCCGTCCAGCAACAGCCCCATGGGGGCCTGCGCCGCGGCGGTCTGGTTCACCAGATTGACCTGGGGCGCGCCCTCCTGAATGCTGGTGCGATAAGCAAGCAACTGGAATTCGCGCAAAATGCCGCCGCTACTGTGGAATACGGCCTTGTACAAGGGCGTCTCCACTGTGACCAGACGCCCCTCCATGGGGGTGAAGGCGGTAATCTGCGGAACGGCGGAAGGATCCCCCGAGGGAGCCGAAGGCGCCTGCGAGGTGGGGTCGGCGCCGCTCGCGTCACCGGCGGGGTCGACCTTGGGCGCCTCGCTCTGCACGGCCGGGTCCGGGGCTTTGGGAATCCAGCCCATTTGCAGCGACAGGTAGTTCCAGCCCAGAAAAACAGCTATAGAGAGAACGACAGCCAGAATAAGACGTTTACTTTCCATACCGGGTGCTCAACATTTCCTCTGGTAAGGGGAGTCCTTGGGCGGGGGCACGGGATCGTAGCCCCCCGGGCTCCAGGGGTTGCATCGCAAAATACGATAGGCGGCCAAAACAAAGCCGCGCAGAACACCGTGTCTGAGCACGGCTTCCTTGGCATAGGCGGAGCAGGTCGGATAAAACCGACAACGCGCGGGAAAGAGCGGAGATATGCAATACTGGTAGAAGCGTATGGGAGCCACCGCCAGTTTTCGCAAAAAGGTAAAGCTCATGGGCGCGCTCCTTGTGCTTTTCGCATGACGCTTGCCCGACAACGGATTTCAGGCTTTGGCCGCGCGAACCAGCCCGGGAACAATTTTCTTCTCTGCCAAGGAAGATGCCTTTTTATGGAAGGAGTGTACCCTTGCGGTACCAGACCGGAATAAAAAGGTTCTCCGATGCGGACAAAGGACAGGGGGGCCGTGGTGCCAGCAGGCCCTGGCGCACGGCCGGGTCGGGCTGTTACTGCTCCGACACAAGGACTTTGTTGGCCACCGAGCGCAACAGGGGTCCAAGTTCGGCTCTGACCTGCTCCAGGGTCAGCGTACGCGGATTCAGCAGGCGTTTTGGCACTACCACATAGTCGTGACCCGGCAGACAGGCGTCCTGCGTCAGACGAAAAAATTCACGGATAAGACGCCGCACGCGGTTACGCCATACCGCCGAACCGGTTTTACGCGTAACGGCCATGCCCAGCCGCCAGGCATCGGAGCCCGGCCCCGCGTCCTTGCCGCCCCCGGCCTTTGCAGCGCCCCGCAGCGAACACGGCGCGGACGCCAGCGCCCCGGCCGGGGAAGAAGTGGCAAGCGGAGCCTGCGGCCGACGATGCTCCGTGGCTTGTAAAGCGGCCGCCTCCGGCTTGCCGCCCCGCTCGGCCCGCTCGGCCCGCTCGGCCCGCTCGGACAGTTCGGACTGATCGGGCCGGTCATCCTTTTGCATTAGGCCGTTCTGTTCGCGCCGGCAGACAAAAAGGACAAAAGATGTGGAAAAATACTTGCGCCCCCGCTCATAACAGCGCAGATATTCACTGCGCTGTATGAGCCTGTGTTCGCGACCGAAACTTATACCGCTAATCTTTTCCGCCCCTTGGCGCGTCTGCGGCGTAATATGACGCGTCCCGCCGCTGTGGCCATGCGGGCGCGGAAGCCGTGCACATGCTTGCGCTTGATACGGCTGGGCTGGTATGTTCTCTTCATTGTTTTTCTCCTTAACAATCAAAGTATGCGAATGCGGTGCGGGCCGTGCCGGGGGGCAAAGTCCCGCTGCGGGCGGCGCCGTGCGGCCCGGCTCCCGCCTTGCGCGCTCCTGAACGGGGAATAGACGCCCATGTCCGGGAGGCTGTTTCAGCAAAAATATGAACGGCTTTCTTTATCCCGTTCATGCTGCACCGTCAAGCGTTTTACCGGCTGGGCGTTTTACCGGCTGGGGATCTCGTATATGAATAAGGACACGCCGCGCCCCGCATGCGCGGCGGCATATGTTTGGCAGCGGCGCGCCATGTGCCCCGGCCCCTGCCCGCCGCCACAGTCAAGGAGCATCGCCATGCAACACAGCCCGTTCCGTCTACTGCCGCTTATATTGTTGTCCTTCCTGCTCGCGGGCTGCGCCGTACGTTCGGTGATCCCGCCCGAGGCCATCCTGGACACGGATGTCAGAAGCGCCGTGCGCGCCCATCTGCGCCATGGCGACTGGGTTGTAAGCCGGGGCATCCACGGTGCCGACAATGTTGTGGCCACGGCCACCAACGCCCCCTTGTCCCACGCGGCTATTTATGACGCGGAAAACAACCTGTTCATAGAATCCGAATCCCAGGGTGTGCATTGCACCGCTCTGGACGACTTTTTCGCCAAAAGCCACCGAATCATGGTCCTTCGTCCCATGTGGGCCACGCCGCAGGTGGCTTCGGCTGCCGTAATCCGGGCCAGAGAGGTCATAGGCAAGGGCTACAACTTTGCCGTGTTCGTCGGCCTGAGCCAGCCGGAGCGCTATTATTGCACGCAGCTTGTCATGTACGCCTACGAACCCTATATCAAAGAGCAACCGGAGAACCCCATCCCCCGGGTGTTGAAGCCCGGGCAGATGTACCATTGGGCGCGTATCATCTATGATTCCGGCCCCTGATGCGCGCGCAGCCCAAAGGCGGGACAAAGGCGCAAGGGGCCGCCGCCCGCACGCCGATGGCGGCAGACTGATGACAGGTCTGACGGGTGATATGTCTTGTGGATTTCCGTAATTTGCTCCATAAATGGAGCCAAGCCAAGGACTGCATCCCATGTATAGCGGCAATGTCTTTCTCGGCCTTGATGTCGGATCGACGACAGTGAAGGTTATTGTTGTAAACGAGCAGGACGAAATTCTTTTCTCACGATACCAGCGCCATCTTTCCGAAGTGCGGGCCACCGTGGCGGCGCTTTTGCGCGAAGCCGGCACGGCTGTTCCCGATGCCACATGGCATATTGCCATGAGCGGATCCGGCTCCCTGAGCCTGTCCCGGGAGCTCGGGCAGCCCTTCGTGCAGGAGGTGGCCGCCTCCGGATTGTGCATCCGCCGTCACATCCCCGATGCCGACGTCGCCATTGAACTGGGGGGCGAAGATGCCAAGCTGACCTTTTTCACCGGCGGCCTTGACCAGCGCATGAACGAGACCTGCGCCGGCGGCACCGGGGCCTTTATTGATCAGATGGCCGCCTTTCTGAATACGGATGCCGCCGGCCTGGATCTGCTGGCCAGGAACTTTGAAACCCTGTACCCCATTGCCTCGCGTTGCGGCGTGTTCGCCAAAACAGATATTCTGCCCCTGCTCAATGAGGGCTGCTCGCGCGAGGATATAGCCGCCTCCATCATGCAGGCCATGGTCAACCAGACCATTTCCGGCCTCGCCCGCGGCCGCAGCATCAACGGCAAAGTGGTCTTTCTCGGCGGGCCCCTCGCCTTTCTTCCCTCTTTGCGCGAACGCTTTGTGGACACCCTGAAACTGGACGCCGAACACGCCGTATTCCCCGAACATGCGGAATACTTCGTGGCCATGGGCGCGGCCCTTTTCGCCCGGCAGACGGCCGGCCTTTGCCCCATGGACAGCCTTGAGCGCAAGCTCCCGTCCGAAAAGGCCGCCCCCGGCGAAAAACAAAGTTTCAGCCATGCGCCGCGAAGCTCCGCCCGGCATCTGGCCGCGCGGGAGCCGCAGCCGGAGGGAGCGCTGGAATCGCGCGACATACCCGAGAAAGGCCGGATCACAGCGAAGAACGAGGGCGAAGCGTCAGGCCGGATCACGGTGCAACGGAAACTGGGTTCGTCCCTGAGCCTCGGGGGCATTACATACGGCGTCGCCGCCTCCTCGGGCTGCGAAGGCTTCAGCAAGGATCTGGCCAGGACCGAGGAGCCGGCGGGCAAAAACAGCGAGTTGGAGCGCATGCTGCATATCCTTGAGCAATGCGAAGGCCCGGAAAAGCAGGCACATCTCGCCCCCCTGTTCAAAACTCCCGAAGAACGCGAAGAATTCCTGCAGCGGCACGCCGGGGAACGCCTGGCCAGGGCGGATCTGGAAAGCTGCTCGGGCAGCGCCTGGCTCGGCATTGATTCCGGCTCGACCACCATCAAGGCCGTGCTCATTGATGAGCAAAGCCGCCTGCTCTACTCCTATTACGGACCGAATCAGGGCGAACCCCTGCAGTCGGCCATCGGCATTTTGCGCGAAATATACCGCCGCAGGCATCCGGACATGGTGCTGCGCGGCGTTACCGCCACAGGCTACGGCAGCGGTCTGATCACCGCCGGCCTCAGGACGGATTTCGACGAAGTGGAGACCGTGGCCCATTTCGCCGGGGCGAAATTCTTTCTGCCCAAGGTCAGCTATATTCTGGACATTGGCGGGCAGGACATCAAGTGCATGCGCATCCGCTCCGGCGTTATCGACCGCATACAGCTTAACGAGGCCTGCTCCGCCGGTTGCGGCTCTTTTATCGAAACCTTTGCCAAATCCCTGGACATGCCCCTGTCCGTGTTCGTGAAGGAGGCGCTCGCGGCCAGAGATCCGGTGGATCTCGGCACCCGCTGCACGGTGTTCATGAACTCAAAGGTCAAGCAGGCGCAAAAGGACGGCGCCGAAGTGGGCGACATAGCGGCCGGACTTTCCTATTCCGTTGTCCGCAACGCCTGCTACAAGGTAATGAAAATTACCAGCATGGACGAGCTTGGCGAATACGTTGTCGCCCAGGGGGGCTCTTTTGCCAACGACGCCCTGCTGCGCGCGCTGGAACTGCAGCTCGGCCGCCCGGTCATGCGCCCGGATGTGGCCGGCCTGATGGGCGCTTTTGGCGCGGCCCTGATCGCCAAGGAAAGAAGCGGCGCCGGCAGCGTCTCCAGCATCCTCGGTCCCGGGGAACTTGACGGATTTTCCGTAAAGGCCCGCACCACTCGTTGCCGCCAGTGCACCAACCACTGCCTGCTCACCGTCTCCACCTTTACCGACGGCCGCCGCTTTGTGTCCGGCAACCGCTGTGAACGCGGCGCCGGGGCGACCCCGAAAAACCTGCCCAATCTTTACGCCTACAAGTACAAGCGGCTTTTCGAAGAATACACGCCCCTGCCCCGTGAAGAGGCCCGGCGCGGGGTGGTCGGCATCCCGCGCGCCCTGAACATTTTCGAGAACTACCCCCTGTGGTTCACCATGTTCACCGCTCTGGGCTTTCGCGTGGAGCTGTCGTCGCATTCATCCAAGGAGCTGTTTTTCAAAGGCTACGGCACCATTCCTTCACAAACGGTATGTTACCCGGCAAAGCTGGCTCACGGGCATATTCTGGATCTTCTGGAGCGGGGCGTTGACTGCATATTTTACCCCTGCCTGCCCCGGGAGCAGCAGAACTTCTCCAACCAGGCCGGCAACTTCAACTGCCCCGTGGTTATCGGCTATCCCGAACTGCTGGCCAAGAATATCAGCGAGCTTGAAAATACGGGAACGGCTCTGATCCACAATTTTCTGCCCCTGGACAAAAACGTGCTCAGCAAGCGCCTGCGCCATATCCCCCTGTTCGCGCATATCCCTTCGGCCGAGCTGGACGAGGCTGTGCGCAAGGGCTTTGAGGAGATGGAGCGCTACAAGGCCGACATACGCCGGGCCGGGGAAGCGGCCCTGAAAGAACTGCACGACAAGGACATTTTCGGCATCGTGCTGGCCGGGCACCCCTATCACACGGACCCGGAGGTGCATCACGGCATTGCCGAACTGATCAGTTCCTGCGGCATGGGGGTGCTTACCGAGGACTCCGTCGCCCACCTGATGCCAGATCCCGGCCCCTTGCGCGTGGTTGACCAGTGGACCTATCATTCCCGCCTCTACCGCGCGGGCGCCTATGCCGCCGGCACCGACAACCTGGCCGTGCTGCAGCTTGTATCCTTCGGCTGCGGGCTGGACGCCATTACCGCTGATCAGCTTGAAGAGATCGTCACCCTCAAGGGCCGGCTCTATGCCCAGATCAAGATCGACGAGGGCGACAACCTCGGCCCCGCGCGTATACGCATCCGCTCGCTGCTCGCGGCTTTGCGCGAACGCAAGGGCAAGGAGGAGAAAGAAGCCCCCCGGGTCGCCGTATACAAGGGCTCGCCCCCCTTTACCCAGGCCATGCGCGATACGCATACCATACTGGTGCCCCAGCTTTCTCCCATCCATTTTCAGTTCATTGAAGCGATTTTCACCTCCGAAGGCTACAAGGTCGCGCAACTGCCCACGGTGGAGCGCCACGCCATCGAGCTGGGACTCAGGCACGTGAACAACGACGCCTGTTATCCGGCCATTGTGGTGATCGGACAATTGCTGCACGCCGTGCGCAGCGGCACCTATGATCCGGACAAGGTCGCCCTCATGATCTCCCAGACCGGCGGCGGCTGCCGGGCGACAAACTACATCGCCTTTCTGCGCAAGGCGCTTGTGGACTGCGGCCTCGGTTTTATCCCGGTTATTTCATTCAACATGAGCGGGCTGGAAAAAAACCCCGGCTTCAAGCTTACCGGGCGGCTGCTGCGCAAGGTGATCATGGCCGGCTTTTTCGGCGATGCGCTGATGCGCGTGCTGCACCGTGTGAAGCCCTATGAGCGGGAACCCGGAAGCGCCATGCGCCTGGCGGAGGAATGGGCGGAAAAAGGCCGTGGGGTGGTGTCTTCCGGCAACCCCCTGCGCTTTGAGTACACCGTATATTCCATGGTCCGGGCCTTTGACCGCTTCCCCCTGAAAACCGAGGAGCGCAAGCCCAGAGTGGGCCTGGTGGGAGAAATCCTGCTCAAATACCATCCGGATGCCAATAATGGTGCGGCAGAGGTGGTGGAACAGGAAGGCGGCGAAGCCGTGGTGCCGGATCTGATGGATTTTGTGCTCTATTCCTTTTACGACAGCATCTTCAATTACCGCTATCTGGCCGGCTCGTGGAAGGCTTACGCCACCGGCCTTCTGAGCATAGCCTTTCTTGAATACTGCCGTTTCGGCATGCGCCTGGCCCTGGGGCTGAGCAAACGTTTTACCGCGCCCCTAAGCTTCAACAGCTTGCGCAAAAAGGCCAAGGGCCTTATCTCTCTTGGGCATCAGACGGGCGAAGGCTGGCTTTTGGCCGCTGAAATGGTTGAACTGCTGGAATCGGGCGTGCCCAACATCCTGTGCATGCAGCCCTTTGGCTGCCTGCCCAACCATATTACGGGCAAGGGGCTGCTCAAGGAACTCAAGCACCGCTTTCCCGAGGCGAACATCGCGGCTGTGGACTATGACCCCGGCGCCAGCGAGGCCAACCAGATCAACCGCATCAAACTGATGATGTCCGTGGCCAAATAGAGCGGTTTACCCTTGAACTGCTTGCTTAAGGGCGAGCAAAACCCGCCTGCAAGCATTTCAGGACGCCGGGCTGGTTGCGGCTTGCTTATTTTTCACCGGGACTTACCTTATATAAAAAGCACTGGAGACACGCATGGCAGCCCGAAAAGGCGATACGGTATTTGTGCATTACACAGGAACCCTGGACGACGGCACGGAATTCGACTCCTCGCGCGGACGCGAAGCACTGGAGTTCGTGCTGGGCGGGGGCATGATTCTGCCGGCCTTTGAAGCGGCTGTGGAAGGAAGGGACGTCGGGGAAACGCTCTCGATCAGCATTGAAGCCAAGGATGCCTACGGCGAGCATAACCCGGAAATGACCATTATCGTGCCCCGCTCCGAGGTTCCCCGGCACATTGAACCGGAAGTGGGCATGGGCCTGCAAATCGCCCTTGAAGAAGGGGAACTGGACGTGGTGATCAGCCGTGTCACGGATTCGGAAGTGGAACTGGACGGCAACCACCCCCTGGCCGGAAAACGGCTGAACTTTGTCATCGAAATCATGCAGGTCAAACAGGCGTAAAGGAAAGATTAATGGAAAACCTCAAGAAGTTTGAATATCTTGATATTGACTGGAATCTCACCCCGGAACACGCGGTGACCATGTACCTGGAATGGGGAAACAACGACTGGAACGCGGAATATCCGCCGGTACGGTCCAAAAGCGACGTTTCCCGCTACTTTGTCGTGGATGCCTGGGAAATGGAGCCCATGATCCGGCTGGTGCAGCGTAATTCGGAAAAAGCCGAAGACCTGACCTCCTTTGCCCTGCCCGAAGAACTGCTGCCCGGCTTTCGCAAGGAGCACGGCGAAGCGCGCGGCCTCTACGCCAT
>JAJDJN010000067.1 GCA_030267245.1 Desulfovibrio sp. OttesenSCG-928-A18 | reverse complement strand
TGCCACAATAGCGGCAGTGCCGTTCTATCCGGATCAAGCGCCTCCGCCCTGGACTCGGAGGCCATACAACCCCGCAATCCTGTTCCTGGCAAAATCGCAAACTTCTTTATACCGAAGATTTTTGTTTATGGACTCGCGGTATTTCGCTCCATTCCGTATATAATCACCGCATTCAGCTCGCTTTTGCGAGGTAGGCTTAACCTTGACGCGCTGGATGGCTCCGCGCTGCTCGTATGCCTGCTGCGGCGCGATTTTCGCTCTCTTTCTTCTATTACCTTTTTTTTCGCCCTTGGCGAATACCTTTCCGAATGGACGCGCAAAAAGTCTCGCGCAAGCCTTGTTGAAAGTCTCGCACTGAATATTGACAAGCTGTGGGTGCGCCGCGAGGGTGCGGAACTGGAAATCCCCATTGCCGAATTGAGTCTGGGCGAGCATATCATCGTCCGTGCGGGTTCCGCGATTCCGGTTGACGGCTGCGTGGTGGAAGGCGAGGGCATGGTAAACCAGGCCACCATGACGGGCGAAGCCTTGCCGGTGCCTCGCATGGCAGGCCATAGCGTGTTCGCCGGAACGGTGCTTGAGCAGGGTGAAATTATTATTGAAGCCACAAAGGTGGGAGGGGATACGCGCATAAGCGCCATTGTGCGCACCATTGAAGAATCTGAAAGTGCGAAGGCCTCTATTCAGGGGAGATACGAGCGTATAGCCGACTCCATCGTGCCATACAATTTCCTCTTGAGCGGCGCAGTTTACGCGGCTACCCGCAATCCCATGCGCGCCGGGTCGATCCTGCTGGTGGATTATTCCTGTGCCATTCGTCTCGCTACGCCACTTTGTATTTTCACCGCCATGCAAGAGGCCGCTGCCAACGGCGTGCTCATCAAAGGCGGCAAGTTTATGGAATTCATTGCCGATGCCGATGTGTTCGTTTTCGACAAAACCGGCACCCTGACCAGTGCGAAGTCGCAGTTGGTGGATGTTGTGTCTTTTGGCGGGCGCAAGCGCGAAACCATTTTGCGCCTTGCCGCCTGCCTTGAGGAGCATTTTGTGCATCCAGTGGGCCAGGCTGTAGTTCGAGCCTCGGATGCCGAAGGCCTCAAACACCGCGAAGAGCACACTAAAGTGGAGTTCATCGTAGCGCACGGCATTGCCTCGCAATGGCGCGGAAAGCGAGTGCTTATCGGCAGCGCCCACTTTGTGCTGGAAGATGAAAAAGTTCCCATATCTGAAGAACAGCAGGCCATTGTTGAAGAAGAAAGCAGAAAGGGGCGTTCAGTTCTGTATCTCAGCATCGGCGGCGAGCTCGCCGGACTGCTGCTGATTGATGACACCATCCGCGAAGAAACCCATAGAGTGCTGGATGCACTACGCGTCGACGGCGTAAAAAAAGTCATCATGCTCACCGGTGATAGTTACGCTACCGCTGCCAGCATTGCGGCAAAAGCCGGAGTGGATGAATTCCGGGCGCATCTTCTCCCCGAAGACAAGGCCAAGTACATTGAAGAATTGAAAGCCCAGGGCTACAAGGTTGCCATGGTGGGTGACGGAGTGAATGATTCTCTCGCCCTTTCCAGGGCGGATGTCGGCATAGCCATGGCGGAAGGGGCGGATATGGCCCGTGAAGTGGCTGATATCGTTCTGACCAACGGCAGGCTGGAAGGTCTTTTGCTTGCCCGCGTGCTTTCGCGCGAGGCGCTGCGCCGGGTTCATTCCGGATTTAAAACTTCGTTATTCTGGAACAGTATATTCCTTATTGGCGGCCTGCTCGGGGTATTGCAGCCCGGCTTATCCGCTTTCTTGCACAACGCGACCACTGCGGCTATTGCCGTGTCCAGTGTGCGCCCCATGTTGGTGGCGGGTGGGGACACGACGGCGTAAAAACCTTGAAGCAACTCTCTCACAAAGGATGAATGAAATGATATCCAGTTTTTATGATGGGCGGGTACGAATCCGCCACAAGGCCTTGAAACAGCCGGAGCTTATGACTCAAGTAAAAAAGATGCTCGCCGAGCAGAATGGTGTGACTTCCATGGAAGAAAACCCGCGCACTGGCAGCCTGCTTGTGCACTATGACCCGGCGGTGATCTCACGTGAAACGCTTGCGCAAGCGGCCAGTATGCTTGAAGAATATCTCGCAGGACAGGCAATAAAAGAAACGCGGCCAAAGACGAGGAGTCGCGTCGGTTTGGCGGGCATTACCAAACGCCTGCGGTCCGGCAAACGCTTTATGGGCAGCAAACAAGAAACCATGCTCATGAGCGGTTTTTATGGGCTGACGATGCTTGGCGGTTTTATGAACAAGCGCGTGCATATTGCATCCGGCGTGATGTTTACCGCGCTTGCGCTTATGCATGTTTACGCCCGCCGACGCCGCCTCAAATAAATTATTCTCAGCCTCGCGTATGGTCATCCATCCTGAGCACCGGCTGTGCCCCATACTGCTCGGCCTGCGCGGCCAGTTCGCGCATGTCTCCGGGAGTCAGGGCCTGCAGATCGGCAAGCGGCGGCACGGCATCAAGGCGCGCCGCCTGCAACAGCCAGGGAGAATCGGGGCCGACAACGGCCGCCATATCCCTCAGCATGGCCGGGGCGACATAGGGGCTGACGCAGGTGGTGCGAAACTCGTGCGCCAGCCGCCCCTCACGCAGCAGGCGGGCGCTGGTTTCCACCTTTTCCTGAATATCCGGTTCCGGACAGAAAAAATCCGCATAGGCTCCGGGCGCGCTTTTGCAGTCCATGGCCACATAATCCACCAGTTCCTCGTCCATCAGGGCCACAAGCACTTGCGGCCTGCTGCCGTTGGTGTCCAGCTTGATGCGGTAGCCCAGTTTTTTCACCTCGCGGCAAAAATCCGCCAGGCCCGGTTGCAGCGTCGGCTCGCCGCCGGAAACAACCAGCCCGTCCAGTTGGCTCGCTCTTTTTTTCAAAAAGGCGAACACATCTTTCCCGGCAAGCAAGGTTTCCCCGCTACGCCGCTTGGTAAGCTGCCGGTTGTGGCAATAAGGGCAGCGGAAATTGCAGCCCTGTGTGAAGACCGTGGCCGCAACCAGGCCGGGATAGTCAATGGCCGTAAGTTTGTGCAGCCCGGCCAGCGCCATGCCGCTTGTGCTCATGAGGCGGCGCTCTCCTTGTTCCGGGAAGCGGCGGGCAAGCCTTCATATTCCCGGCGCATGAGGTATTCCTGCTGTTTGCCGTCGTTCCAGCGGTTTACTGGACGCAAATAGCCGACAACCCTGGTGTAGACTTCCGCCGCCCGGCCGCACTCCGGGCAGACCGCATGCTCGCCCGTCAGGTAGCCGTGCTCGGCGCAGATGCTGAAGGTCGGCGTCAGGGTGAAGTAGGGCAGCGTATAGCCGGAGGTAATTTTCCTTACCAGCGCCCTGACCGTGCGCGTATCTCCGATTTCCTCGCCGACAAAGGCGTGCAACACGGTGCCGCCGGTATAGCGGCTTTGCAGAGCGTCCTGCAGATCAAGGGCCTCAAACAGGTCATCAGTATAATTGACGGGCAGATGCGTGGAGTTGGTGTAAAAGGGGGCTGCCCCCAGGCGCGCGGACTCTGTATTGGCAAAGTGGGCTTTTGCGCCGAATTCGGCCTGATCAAGACGGGCCAGGCGATAGGTAGTCCCCTCAGCCGGGGTGGCTTCCAGGTTGAAAAACTCGCCCGACTCCTCCTGGATGCCCGCCAGCCGCCCGCGCAAATGATCCATAACGCGCAGGGCAAAGGCCCGCCCCGCCTCGTTGCCGATATCGCAGCCCAAAAGGTTGAGGCAGGCTTCGTTCATGCCGACAATGCCGATGGTAGAAAAATGGTTGGTCCAGTAGCGGCCGGTGCGCGCCTTGACGTCCCTCAAATAAAACAGCGTGTATGGGTACAGCCCGCCCTCGGTCAGGCGTTCAAGCTCCTTGCGCTTGATGTGCAGACTTTCGGCGGCAAGGCTGATCAACTCGTCCAGACGCCTGAAAAAGTCCGCCTCGTCATGCGCTTTCAGAGCCAGGCGCGGCAGGTTGACGGTGACCACGCCGATGGAGCCGGTTAAGGGATTGGCCCCGAACAGGCCACCGCCGCGTTTGCGGAGTTCGCGGTTGTCCAGACGCAGGCGGCAGCACATGGAGCGGGCGTCGTCCGGCGACATGTCAGAATTGACGAAGTTGGAAAAGTACGGAATGCCGTACCGGCCAGTCATTTTCCAGATGGCGTCAAAGCGCGGGCTTTCCCAGTCAAACTCTTTGGTGATGTTGTAGGTGGGTATGGGGAAGGTGAATACCCGCCCACGGTTGTCGCCCGCCATCATCACCTCGGCAAAAGCCTGGTTCAGGATGTCCATTTCCGCCTGATAATCGCCGTAAACGCTGTCCCGCTCCTTGCCGCCGATAACCACCGGGCTGTTTTTCAGCGTGGCGGGCACGTCCATATCCAGAGTGATGTTGGTAAAGGGCGTCTGAAAGCCCACGCGTGTCGGGATATTGATGTTGAACACAAACTCCTGCAAGGCCTGCTTGACTTCTTTGGGCGACAGGCCGTCGTGGCGAATGAAAGGAGCCAGGAGCGTGTCAAAGCTGGAAACAGCCTGCGCGCCTGCGGCCTCGCCCTGCAAGGTATAGAAGAAATTGACCAGTTGCCCGAGGGCGGAGCGAAAATGCCTGGGCGGCGCGCTTTCCACATTGCCCGCCACGCCTTTGAAGCCTTCGCGCAAAAGGTCGGCCAAATCCCAGCCCACGCAATAAACCGAAAGCAGATTCAGGTCGTGCAGGTGGATGTCGCCCTCTTTGTACGCCTGGCGAATGGCCGGGGTGTAAATGCGGCGCAGCCAGTATTCGCTGGTTACATCCGAAGAAATAAAGTTGTTCAGTCCCTGAAGGGAAAAGCCCATGTTGCTGTTTTCGCGCACCCGCCAGTCCATTTTTCCCAGATAGCCGTCCATCAACTCCAGGTTGGCGCTGGCCGCCAGCGAGCGCATTTGGGCGCGCTGCTCACGGTAAAGGATGTAGGCTTTGGCCGTTTTGCGGAAAGGCGATTCCAGAAGAACCTCTTCCACGATATCCTGAATTTCTTCCACCTCCGGCGGGTCGGGCAGGCGTATGTGCTCGGCGTATTTGAGCACGCGCAAGGTCAGACGGCGGGCCTCGCGCTCGTCAAACTGGCCTGCGGCCTTGCCCGCCTTGGCAATGGCGGCGGTGATTTTGGATGCGTCAAAGGCAACGGTTTCTCCATGTCGCTTTTTAATGGAGGTAAAGAGCATGGCTCCTCCCAAAGAAGAAGGCGGGGCGGATAAGGGACAAAAAAACTCCTTCACTCGCCGGATATGCATCCAGCGGGCGAAGGAGATGCGCATTTATCCCCAAAGAACCGATTCAGCAAAGGCCCCGTTGCTGAAGGTTCGTCCTCAAGACGAGGGCAAAGCAGGTCTTCCGGCTTGCCGACCTTCTTTTCGGCCTTCCCAACCAGGGGTCAGTGGCACATTAGAGCGCATGAACATTGAAGCCGCTCCAAGAAAAGAGGCGTATATCGGCTTACGGCGGCGGGTCCGCTCCCGACTTTAACGGGATTCCCTATCAAGCTCGAAACCGTGTTGCGCGCATACCTGCCTGAAACGGCGCGGCAGCGGACACAATTTATTGAGCACTTTGCCTGTTTGCACTATCCGCAATGGTCTCAAAAAAGTCAAGAAACGAAAAAACAATAAAAAAACAAGTGACTAAGCCTATCCGGCCGGGCAAAGGCCCGGTCGGAGCAGGCAAAAAAAACGCACTTGCGCTTCCTCCGTCAAAAACGAGTGTGAGCCTGTCGTAAAAAATCATATACGATATTGACTTTCATTTTCATATACGAAATACTCCCGCCATCGTCAGCCCCACCCTTCCCAATACTCAGGAGAAAACATGATTCCTTCCCATATCGTTGCAGCCCTTGGCAGTCTGCTGAACATCCGCCAGCCTGTGTTTATCTGGGGGCCTCCGGGAGTGGGAAAAAGCCAGGTAGTGGCCCAGGTGGCAAAGGAAAAAGGACTGGCTCTGCTCGACATTCGCGCCATTCTGCTTGATCCTGTGGATTTGCGGGGCCTGCCGCGCATCACCGGCAGCGGCGACGTCGTATGGTGCCCGCCCGGTTTTTTACCGGGCAAGGGCGACCCGGAGCGGGGTATCCTCTTTCTTGATGAATTGAACGCCGCCCCACCCATGGTCCAGGCTGCATGTTACCAGTTGGTACTGGACAGACGCATCGGCGAATACAGTCTGCCCGACGGCTGGAACATCGTGGCTGCGGGAAACCGCGACAGGGACAAAGCCGTTACCCACCGCATGCCATCCGCTCTGGCCAACCGCATGGTGCATCTGAATTTCGACATCTGCCTTGACGATTGGCTCGCCTGGGCGCAGCAAGCGGGCATTCGTCAGGAAATATGCGCCTTCCTCCGTTTTCGTCCCACGATGCTGCACGATTTCGACCCGGCAAGCGCGGCCAAGGCCTTTGCCTCGCCCCGTTCCTGGGAATTTGCGTCCAGAATACTGGCTTCGTCCCCGCCGCCCGCCTTGGAGCACGAGCTGTTTCAAGGCACGATTGGCTCGACGGCGGCGGCGGAATTCATGGGCTTTCTCGGCGTGTGGCGTGAACTGCCCACTGTGGAAGATGTGCTGAACGGCCCGGATACAGCGAAAGTTCCCGAAGAACCGGCGGCGGCCTATGCCCTGTGTGAGGCCCTGGCCCTGAAGGCCGCCCCCAACACCATTGACGCCCTGACAACATATGCCGAGCGCCTGCCCGCCGAATTCGGCGTATTGCTGATGCGCGATGCCGCCTGCCACGACACGACCCTGGTATATAGCGAAGCCTTCAGCCGCTGGGCGGCGAACAACGCCGATGTGTTGTTATAAGTCGTTATGGCGATCAAAATACATGACAACGCGGCCAACGGAACGCCTCGAGCCGAAGCCGTAAGAGCGATAACGCGGGCGCGCTCCTGCCTGGTTATGGAGCATCCTTTTTTCGCGGCCCTGGCCTTACGGCTCAATCTCAAGGAAGATACCCGCTGCCGGGATCTGTGGAGCGACGGGCACAGCCTTGGCTACAACCCGATCTATGCTGCCACGCTGCCGGAAAAAAAACTTGTGGGCGCGCTGGCGCACGAGGTACTGCACCTGGCCTTGGGCCATCACATGCGGCGAAAAGGCCGCGACGAAAAGCTTTGGAACCGGGCCTGCGATTATGCCATCAACCAGGTGCTGCTGGACACGGGATTTTCCCTGCCCGAAGGGTTTGCTATAGACCCCTTTTACTCGGGGATGAATGTGGACGACATTTACGCGCGCCTCTCGCGGTTGATGGACAACAGCGAAAGCCACGGCGCGCTGAGTCTGCTCGACGGCGGCGCGGGCATTTCCGGAAAATCCGGCGACTCGGAGCGCAAGGACGGTCTGGAAGCGGCAGCCGATCAACGGTATGATGGCGCGCCGTCAGCCCAAAGCGGCGAGGATAGAAGAAAAAAGGCCGGAAAGACGCGGGGCGGAAAGGCGACGGGTCAAAATGGCAAGGGCGGTAAACACGCCCCCAGAACGGCCTTTACCGGGGAAGTGCGCGACCTGCCGGACCTTACCGGCGGTACAAACAACCAAGCTCGCCAACTCGCGGAACAGGCGGCGGATGTGGCCCTCAACCAGGCCATGCGCCGCGCTCTGAACATGGGCAGCCTGCCGGCAGGGCTTTTGCGCCTACTACGCCGCGCGCCCCTGCCCCGTCTGGACTGGCGCGATATTTTAAGGCGTTTTCTGGAAGACTGCGCCGATTCCGACTATTCCTGGACCTCCCCCAACAGGCGCTATATCCACCAGGGCATCTATCTGCCCTCCCGCCGTGAGCCGCGTATCCCGTGCATAGCGCTGGCCGTGGATAGCTCCGGCTCCGTGGATGAAGCGGCCTTGGCGCTTTTCTGCACGGAGCTTTCCTCCGTGCTGGAAGAGTGGGATACCACGCTGAACGTGCTTTTTCATGACACCAAGGTACAGTCCTCCCAGACTTTTTGCAGGCAGGATCTGCCCGTCAACCTTACCCCGTGCGGCGGTGGCGGCACGGATTACCGGCCGGTGTGCGCCTTTATCGAGGAACAGCGACTACGCCCTTCCTGCCTGATATGGTTTACGGACATGCAGTGCAACCGCTTTCCCGAGGAACCGTCTTACCCGGTTCTGTGGGTAAGCGCCGAAACCGCGTCCGAAGCGCCGCCCTTTGGGGAACTGATCAGCCTGCACAACTGAGAGAACAAACATGCGCATTGAATGGACTATTGAAAAAAAGCGCGGCAACCTGCGGCCCATGCTTCGCTATTCCGTAACCCTGGAAGAACACGAAAAAGCTCTAGCCCTGCCGGGAATCAGCGTCCTTTCCTGCATTCCTGAAGTTGAAGAGGAACGGCAGGAATATTGCTACCCGGGCCAGTACGAACGAACGAAAATAGCGACGACGGGCATCGAACGGCAACGCCGTTACCTTGAGATTCCCTCCCATGTTGGCCATTCCTGGACGCATTCCCTGCGCTTGCCCTGGCGAAAGGACAACGACTACCCCGAAGTGGAAACATCCTTCCGCTTGCTCCGGGAAGCCTTTGAAAAAGAGCTGGCGGCGGCTTACGCCAGCAAGCCCATGCGCGCGGAGGGGAGTCTTGAGACCTCCGCTCCGGCCAAAGCGAACATAGCGCCGGGCATTCTGGGCGAACGGTTCTTGCGCTCCGCCGCCCAAAGCGCCCTCAAGGCGGGGTGATATGTACAATTCAGCGACATCCGGTCTTGTCTTTTTTGCGCTTTCATAATGAGGACATTCAATGAAGGCACAGATGCACGCCGCTTCGGCTCTGTACAACCGGCTTGAGCCGCATTGCGAGACCTGTAAGGCCGTCAACAGAGTGTATCTCCATGACGTTCCCGAAGCCAAGACCGTCATGCCGGAAGACCTGGGTTCGGGTTTTTACAGAAAAAGCCTGTTCCGGCGCCCATGCGCCTTTCCGTCACCGACATCCGCTTCCACAGGGAAATGGTATTGCACGGCGGCGGAACTCCACCCAAGTCGCAATATAATCTTTTGTTTTGCCTCGGCGATGACCTTGAGTGGCACAGCGGAGCCCTGGCTCGGAATTGCGCGTTGCATGAAGGGGGGTAGCCCAAACGCCAGGACTTGCTGCCCTGCGGAGTGATGTAGAGGAACAGCCCGCCGCCGTCCGAGTGTTTTTGTGCCTTGCCGTTTCCCTGTTTGCGTTTTACGAATGTATCAGTCAATTTCATAGCTGTCCTCCAGTGGTGATAAAGGCCGTCATGCGGCGCTGGATTGGGGCACGAGGCCCGCAGAGGAATTTTGTTTTCGCTACCTATGCAACGGTGCGTTATACAGTGGCCCTTGACAGTGCCACCAAAAAGAGACACTATTCAGTATGAACAGTAAGCAGCGGAAAACCCTTGCCGCCATTTTTTCTTCGCCAACGCGAAAAAATATGGTCTGGGCCGATATTGAGTCTCTTTTGCTTGCTATCGGCTGTGAGGTCGTTGAGGGCGACGGTTCGCGCGTTGCTTTCCTACGTGACGGCCAGAAGGCTGACTTCCACAGGCCGCATCCAGGTAAGGAAGCCCTGCCATAATACCAAGTAAGAAACGCGAGGAATTTTTTGAGAAAGATTGGAGTTGAGCCATGAGCATTGCAGACAACACTATGAGTTATAAAGGCTATACAGCCCTTATCCGCTTCAGTGCCGAAGACGGATGTCTTGTCGGCCAGTTGATCGGCATCAATGATATTGTTGGATTTCACGGCAACTCTGTTGAGGAAATCCGCAAGGCATTTGAAGAGGCTGTGGACTTTTACCTTGAAAGTTGCGCCAAATCCGGACATGAACCGAACAAGCCTTACTCCGGCAAGGTGACTTTGCGTCTGCCCCCCGATCTGCATGCCAAGCTGGCCGTTCAGGCGGCAGCCAAAGGCAGCAGCCTGAACAACTGGCTTGTTACGGCTCTCAGCGAATCGGTAAGCAGCCACC
>JAJDJN010000066.1 GCA_030267245.1 Desulfovibrio sp. OttesenSCG-928-A18 | reverse complement strand
TCACCTTTTGCGAGAAGTCTTGCAAACTTTTCGGTGTGATGCTGACCAGCAGGCCGCCGAGTCCTTCAGAACCTATAATAGGACAACTGTCGTCTGAAAACAGCTTCGTAGGCCGGTGGCTTTTCGCAGCGGCATCTTTCCTAAGCCGTACACGCATCACGGCAGGAATTTTGGGTTTTCTGGCAAAAGAATGCGCAAAATAGTCATTTACTTCGCCAATCTGAGCAAGAACGATTTCCTGAAGCTCATCAAGATTGCTGACAAACAACTTCTTGGGTCCTCCGCCTGGGGGTGGCGGCACATAGTCTGCCTCCAAAGGGGGAACCACTTTGATCGGTAATCTGTCATCATTCGACACTGGTCACCTCCTGATTGCCGTCGGTCATGTCCTGATATTTTTTTAAAATGTGAGTTACGTTACCTTTGGTCATGGAAAACATTTCCGCCAACAGCTCATGAGTGAAGACCTTGGACTCATTATTTCTTTTAGCCCATAGTATTAATTCTTTCGTGTCCGCATCATTGATATTTGACTTGCGTAAAAGAATTTTTTTCAGAACATCACGCTCCACGAAGTGGTCATCTTCATTATTTAATACTATATTACGTAAAGATGAAAAACATACTTCCTTTATATCACTTCCTGTCATACGGTCAGATGCCTTAGCCATACGCATATATGATTTACTAGGTATATTCCTCTTCAAAAAGTGCTTAAACATCATCACTCGTTGCGCCTCTTCAGGAATATCTATTTTTATCCTGCATGAAAATCTGCGCCATATTGCCTGATCCAAAAGGTGCTCGTGGTTTGTTGCTGCCAACAGTATGGTATTGTTTTTCACTGAATCTATGTTTTGTAGCAAGCCAACGACAACCCGTTTCAATTCCCCCATCTCGTAACGATCATCTCTGTGTTTTGCAACAGAATCAAATTCATCTAAAAATAGCACACAGGGTCGCGATGCAGCATGATCAAAGAGCAATCGCAAGTTTTTTGAAGTTGACCCCAAATAACTCGAAATCAAAGTGTCGGCACGTGCCGTCAACAATGGCAAGTGCAACTTGGCCGCGATATAGCGGGCAAGCTCTGTTTTCCCGCACCCCGGAGGACCATAAAGAAGCATTGACGCTGAGACATCAAGACCTTCTGCTAACAGTTTGTCAGCAGACAAATAATCACGTAAGAACTCCCCAACCTGCGCCGTTACCCTCTCGGGGAAAAAGACTATGGCCTCGTCCAGAGTGGGCATGCTCTCATCCGCCAAGTCTAGACGAGACTCGCCGTCCACCGGTAAGCGTTCAACCTGCATGAGCGATGCAGAAGACAGCGACTTATTGTTTGTTTTTATTAAAATCCTCTGAATTCGCTCGGACGCTTTTATTTCCCCTGCCTCTTCAAGCTTGGAGGCAAGCTGGCGGGCATACGCCACAGCCTTGGATGAGTCTCGCGCGGTTGCCGCTTCAATGATTTTTAAAACTTCAAGTAGGTACTGCATGGCTAAACGAAATTCCATTTTTGACGAGTTTTGTCAAGCCTAAATTAAACATTTTCTATTTTTTATTAAACAAAATCTCTTTGCCCCACTTGCCTCCCTTCCTTATCCCTCTCCTCTCTCCTCGCGCCCACAAAGGACGTAACGTTGGTGTTCTTTGGTTCTCTTTGGTTATTTCGCCCACAACTGACGTTTATCACCGCCAATGGGCACAATGCGTCGTTTGAACCAAAGATCACAAAAGTGAATCAAATGCTTCTGAGACAGGATAGAGGAAGTGGGACCACTTTTATAGTGTTCCCCTTCCCATCCTGCCCTGCGGGGCGGCTTATTCGCTATGCTCAACGTGAAGAGCAGAAGAAAAGCTCCACCAAAAAATTGTTTAGGCCCTGACCGCCCTGGCGTTCATCCTTACGGCTTCCAAGCTCTGGACGACATTGCCAGCGGCAAGGCTCAATATAAAGATGTTGTCAGTCAGGCCCATGACCGACTGCAAACGGAAGTTACGGCTTTCGCCAAGGCCACGGGCAAAGTCTGTGAGAAGTGCGGCAAACCAATGCGCCGCAAGGTGAAAGCGCCCGGAAAAGACGGCAAGGGTGGATATGATTTCTGGGGGTGTACGGGGTATCCGGAGTGCAAAGGGGTTCTGAACGAGTAGCGCGACAGCGCAGCTATTATATATTGCTTCAAAAAAGCTGACGGACTTCTCGTCAGCTTTTATATTTTAGTAACTTTTTTATAAAAAATCATTTGACTTAAAAATTGTTATTAATATAACATTGTCTCATCAATTGAACCACAAAAGGATGTGTTATGGAAATTCTATCTGTTTTCAACGACTTGTTTGCCGGTGATATTTTAACAACCCTTACCGTGCTATCCGGTCTTTTTTTCGGGTGGACCATCGGTTCCCACTACACCGGAGCCACGTTGGGCATGGCGTATGGCGCGGGAATCATAAAAAGTTCCCGCGTTGCCTGCTTGCTGGTGGCTGTCTTTGTTTTGCTCGGGGCCACATTCGAGAGCGAAAACGTCGTGGCAACCGTGGGAACCGGCATCCTGGACAAAAGCCAGATGACGGATCTGGGCGCTATGGTCATGATGCTCACGGCTGCGGGCGTGACAGCGGCCAATACCTGGATGCGCTGGCCGGTATCCACTTCTCAGTTGGCTTGTTTTTCCGTGGTAGGCGCGGGCGTGGCCATGGGGGCAACGGTTCACTGGAAAACAACCGTTGTCATTCTCTTCGCCACCTGGGTGGGGACGCCCGTCCTCAGTTGTCTGCTCGGATTCATTTTTACGAAAATAGGCGACAGAATTCTGGCAGATATGTCGGAAAGGACGCGCAAGCTCCTTGGTTATGCCCTGGTCGGTGCGTGTTGTTATGCGGCTTTGACTTTAGGAGCCAATAATACGGGGAACGCCGTGGGCGTTTTTTACGGGCTTGGCCTGACAACTCCCATGAAGGCCGGATTTCTTGGCGGCATTGTTATGGGCATCGGAGCCATGACCTGGGGGAAACCCATTCTTGAAAAGGTCGGCAAGGGGATTTTGGATCTGGATGTTACCACCGGCCTTTCCGCCAAGATGGCCCAAAGTCTGACCGCCCACACTTCGGCCATGCTCGGCTACCCCACTTCCATGAATCAGGCTCTGATCGGCGGCGTCGCCGGAGCCGGAGGAGCGCGCGGACTGCAAACCCTTAACCGCAAGGCCTTGCTGGAAATCGTCTTTTCATGGTTTTTCACCCCTGCGCTGGCGGGTTTCATTTCCTTTGTCCTTTACAGGGTCTTGTCCGCTGTCCTGGGAATACACTAACTCCTGCTACTGATGCCCGCCGATATAATGCACGGGTAAGGAGAACATTATGTTCCGGAAATATATTCACGGCAAAGCGGCAACACCGGCTTTTGCCTTTGTCATGCTCATGGGCGTGGTCAGCCTGTTTGCCGACATGACCCACGAAGGGGCGCGCAGCCTTTATGGCGCGTACTTGCCTTTGCTCGGCGCTTCAGCAACCGCCATCGGCTTTGTGACCGGTTTCGGAGAACTTGTAGGCTACGCGCTACGGCTGTTGACTGGCGTTATCGCCAATAAAACAAAAAAGTATTGGAGCATGACGCTCATTGGCTACGGCATCAACGTGGTCGCCATTCCCTTTCTGGCGCTGGTGCCGGAAAATGGCTGGATTCTGGCCTGTATGCTTATCATCATGGAGCGTACGGGCAAGGCTATCCGGCAACCGGCCAAAAACACGTTGCTCTCCTTTGCGGCAACCCAGGTCGGCGTGGGCAAGGCCTTTGCCGTGCAAGAGTTTCTTGACCAGTTGGGGGCTTTTCTCGGTCCGGTTATTCTTTTCGCTGTGTTGTGGTTCAAAGGCGGAGGCAATCCCCTGGCGGGGTATGCCATGTGCTTTGCCGTACTGGCGATTCCGGCGCTTTTGACCATGATTGTGCTCTTTCAGGCTCGCCACCGCTTCCCCAACCCGGAAAGCTTTGAGAAAGAAGAGGATAAGGAAAAACCTTTTACGGCCCGCAGATCCTTCATCATGTATATTGTGGCCATTTCTTGCTTTGCTCTGGGGTTTGTTGATTTTCCGCTGATCACCATGCATGTGGCCAAACTGGATATCCTTCCGGCGAGTACGCTGCCGCTGCTGTATGCCGGGGCCATGATCGTGGATGCCTTCGCGGCCCTCTTTTTCGGCTGGCTCTTTGATCGTGTCCGTTTCAAAGCCTTGCTTCTTTCAGGCCTACTGGCGGCCTTTTTCGCCGTGTTTATTTTTGCCGTAAACTCCCTGTGGGGTGTTGTCATTGGAATCATCTTGTGGGGAGTCGGCATGGGAGCGCAGGAATCCATTCTCAAGGCCGCTGTGGTGACGCTCAGTCCCAAAGACAGCCGGTCCGTCAGTTTCGGTCTTTTTGAATCCTGCTTCGGGCTTTCCTGGTTCCTGGGCAGTTGGCTCATGGGCTGGCTGTATGATTTTCACCCGGTATGGCTGGTCGCCTTTTCAGTGGGCACACAATTGCTGGCCCTGCCTCTGTATGCGGCGATCCATTTCAAGGATGATACGCTTCAAGGGTGAGTACGGCGCAACATCAGTTCCTTGCCGCGCTTGCTGAATTGATGCCTGTTTGTTATCAGAATAACAGCATCAATTTATCAGCCGGGGGTTTTATGAAGTTTTTATTCTTCTCCTATACGTTGCCGACCAAAGCCGCCAAGGCAAGGGTGCAGGTCTGGCGTCAATTGAAAAAAATCGGGGCCGTCAGCTACCGGGCCTTGTGGGTCGTTCCCTACGCCAAAGACCGTGTTGCCACCCTTGATGAACTCGGCGCTCTCGTACAGTCCTTTCAAGGAGAATCGCTTCTCTTTGAAGGAAAACTCCTCAAAGAGGAGGATGAAAAGAAGGTCATGGAGGATTTAAGCGAGTCTTCCCGCCAGGAATACAATGAACTGCTGGATATTTGCGCGGCCTATCTGAAGGAAATCGAAAAGGAAATCGCCGCTGAAAATTTCATTTTTGCCGAAGTCGAGGAAAATGAGGAAGAACTTGATAAGATCAAAAATTGGGTGAAAAAAATACAGAAACGGGAAATCGTTCCCTTGCCGGAAAGGGGACAAGCCCTGGCCGCAGTGGAAGAGTGTGAAAAGGCCTTTGAGCACTTTTCAGCATTGGCCTATGAGCGGAGTTCCCACACTACGCACACCGCGTAAGGCTTGACTTTTTCCACCGACAGCGCCATGTGTGGACACAGAGACAAATAACGCTTCAAACAGCCGCTTGACGGCGGCAGTGAATGCCGCCTGCGCCTGTTTGGGGGCAAGGATTTGCAGACAAATCCTTGTCGGCATTTCATTTGAAATGCCAAGGGGATGGAGTTCCCCTTGAACCGCGATAGCTGATAACTCCTACCAGTGCTGAGGCGTTGGTAGGGTATTGTTAAAGCGCAAGAGACCACGCCAAGGAAAAGGCGTGGTTTTTTTATTGCCAAAAAGCCTTCGGGCAAGGAGACGACATGAACTTTCTTATTGAAGACGTTTCGGCAGCGGAAATCCTTGATTCTCGCGGTAATCCCACTGTTGAAGTGGAACTGCGCTCGCAGAACGGGTATGTGGCCCGCTCCGCCGTGCCTTCTGGGGCAAGTACCGGCTCACGAGAAGCTATCGAACTGCGGGACGGAGATACAAAACGTTTTGGCGGCAAAGGCGTACTGAAGGCAGTTCAAGCGGTCAATACGGAAATCAGCGATGCCGTCAGAGGCCTGGATTGCCGGGACCAACGCGGCATAGACGCCGCTCTCATCGCTCTGGACGGAACGAAAAACAAGGCCCGCCTCGGCGCGAACGCTCTTCTCGGAGTTTCCATGGCCGTTTCCCGTCTTGCCGCTCTGGAAACAAAGCTCCCCCTGTACCGCTACCTGGGCGGGGACGACGCGCACCTCATGCCGGTTCCCTGCATGAACATTCTCAACGGCGGTGTGCACAGCCGCTGGCAGGGAGCGGACTTTCAGGAATTTATGATCGCGCCGTGGGGGGCTCCCTCTTTTTCCGAAGCCGTGCGCTGGGGTAGTGAAGTCTATCAGGCTCTGCGCTCTGTTCTGCTTGATGCCGGTTTATCCGCAGGCGTCGGGGATGAAGGCGGCTTTGCGCCCATGGTTTCCTCCAACCGCCAGCCGCTGGAGTTGATCATTCAGGGCATTGAAAAGGCTGGCTACAAACCGGGAGAGGATATCGCCATCTGCCTTGACCCGGCCTCCAGCGAGTTTTTCCGGGACCGCAAATATCATCTGAAAACGGAAAACCGCACCCTCACAGCGGAAGAAATGACGACGTACTATGACCAGCTTATGGCGGAATTTCCCATAGTGCTTCTGGAAGACGGTCTTGCGGAAAATGATTGGGCGGGGTGGTCCATACTGCATGCCGCCCTCGGCCACAAAGTGGAATTGGTTGGAGATGACATTTTCGTAACCAACGTCCGCTATATCGAACGCGGTATCCATGAAAACCTCGCCAATGCCGCTCTGATCAAGCTCAACCAGATCGGCACAGTCACGGAAACCTTTGATGCGGTTGCCCTGTGCCGGAATAATGCCTGGGGAGCCTTTGTTTCCCACCGTAGCGGAGAAACCGTGGACAGCTTTATCGCCGATATGACGGTCGCTCTTGGCACGGGGCACCTGAAAACCGGCGCGCCATGCCGTGGGGAACGGGTAGAAAAATATAATCAACTCATGCGTATTGAACGTGAACTTGGCAAAAGCGCCGTGTACGCCGGTAAGCGGGCCTTCGTCACAACCCGGAAAAAGGATTAGGCGCTATGGTCAGATCGCTTCTCGCCATCAGCGTCGGGGCGTCCATGGGAGCGGTTCTCCGCTGGAGTCTCGGCCTGACGCTGAACACGTTTTTCCCTCTCATCCCTCTGGGAACGCTGGTGGCCAATCTGCTTGGCGGCTACTGCATCGGCGTGGCGCTTGGCGTCTTCAGCACTTTTCCGGAACTCGGGCCTGAGTGGCGCTTACTGGTCATCACCGGATTTTTGGGAGCCTTGACCACCTTTTCCACCTATTCGGCGGAAGTCACCACCCTGTTGCAGCAGGAGCGCTTCTTCGTGGCACTGGCGGCAATAGCGCTGCACAACATCGGATCGTTGTGTATGACCTTTCTCGGCCTCGGCTCATTCACCCTGGCAAAATCTTTTTTCCAATAAGGAGCAGCCATGCATGGTTTCAGAATTTCTTTTTTCACGCAGCAGGGCCGTACCCACGGCATCCTGTCCATTTCCGAATGGCTGCTGAAGGAAGCAAAAGAGCTCGGTATAAAAGGCGCGACGGTCAATGTGGCCCAAGGCGGCTACGGCCGTGACGGAAGATACCGCACTGCCCGGTTTTTTGAAATCGGCGAACAACCCATGGAAGTGCAGATGGCGGTGAGAACGGAAGAATGCGACCGGATTTTTGCCAGAATTGAAGAAGAAAAGCTGGAGATATTTTACATGAAAATCCCCATAGAGTTTGGGGTTACAGGCTCTAAACATTGAGAGCTGTATATTTGCAGCAGGCGGTCTTATGGTAAAAAACGCGGAATTTTTTTCCATGGAGTTTCCGGTTTTCCTGAACAATGATCCGGCCATTCCCCTGGTAAAAACAATGGAAGGCTTTGATCATAATGCCTTTGCCGGAGGCACAGGGCGGATTCTTCTCCCCTTCAGCGCAGTCGGTCTTCGGCAGGATATCCTGGCGGAAATCTGGAGCGAGGTCGCCGCGCGCCCCGGCTCCGCCATGCGAATTGATGATGCGCCCGTGGCCTGGGACGAAGTAAAAACGGCCCTGCGCGCTCAGGCATGCGCTGAAGGCTATACAGGTCCTTCATACTGTGTTCCGCGCCAAGGCTGGGATTGGGGCTGCGTTTTTCTTTCCCATGTTCTTCCCCAGGAGAGCGACGGGCATATAGAATGCCCGGCATTGAAAAATCGGCTGGTAGAAGAAGCGCAACGGCTCTGGCTCCCTGTCTGCCCGCATTTTTCTCAGGAGAGAGTCCATGAGAAAACCGGGGTTCACTGTCGCAATGCAAATTTGGAACTGCTCCAAAGGGACGAGGAGAAAAAGCGGCGCATGCTGACCGCCAAAAGAGCTCAACACCGTCCTGATAGCCTTGAGCAGATTGTCCAGCCCGCGCGATATGCCGATATCGGCGGGCTGGACGATGTGGTGCTGGCGTTGCGAGAAGCCATAGAACTGCCGCTGAAGCATCCGGAAGTTCTGGAGCGCCTGGGCATTTCTCCGCCCAAAGGCTGCATCATGCACGGCCCTCCGGGCTGCGGCAAAACATTGCTGGCAAGGGCCGTGGCAACGGAAAGCGAAGCGGCGTTCATTCCCGTCAGCGGCCCTGAACTGGTGACAAAATGGCACGGCGAATCGGAAGAGCGCCTGCGCGAGGTCTTCCAGAGAGCGCAAAAGGCCCAACCGGCGATCATCTTTTTTGACGAGATAGACGCCATAGCGCAGTCTCGTTCCGCGTCGGAAAGTCTGCGCTTTGATACAAAGTTCACCACGCAGCTTCTGACCTTGATGGACGGGATCTATGATCTCGGTATGGTGTTCGTGCTGGCGGCGACAAACCGCCTGGATCTTCTCGATCCGGCGCTTCTTCGCCCCGGAAGGTTTGATGCGGTCATTACCATACCCAAACCGGACCTGGCTGGGTGCAAAAGTATTCTTTCCATCCACGCCGCCAGGGTACCGCTGTCTCCCAAGGTCAACCTTTCCGCGATAGCGGAGCGATTATCTGGATTTACAGGCGCTGAGATCGCATTGCTGGTCCGGGAGGCGGCCCTTATTTGCATGCGGAGAGCTTTTCCTTTGGCGGACTTGCTCCGACAACGGGAATCCGTGTCGCAGGAACTGCTGAAAAAACTGGTTCATCCGGTTAAAGCGTACTTTGCCTCGTGAATTGCGAGAATCCTGAGCTTGAAGAACTCCATATCTCTGTATCCGTATGCCATTCGTTTGAGGACTTTGATTTTGTTGTTTGTTCCTTCCATGCGCCCTGATGATATGGGGTGCTCGTACCAGTTCAGGATGCCAAATTTGAGCCCGGCAAGCGTGGTTGCAACACGCATGAGGGGGCCGATGCCTGATGCCTGGGCGCGTTTTATCCAGTCGTCTATGGTGGATTGTGCAGCGTCCCTATTTCCTTGGCTCCAGAATTGCCGCAAGTCTTCCTTCATATAGTAGGACAGCGCCAATGGCTCGTTGAGCTTCAGCGCCTCTTGCAATTTGGTCGCCTCATCGCGTTCTGCTGAAAGATTTTCAGGGTTTTTGAGCAGAATCCACCGACTGCCCTTCAATACCTTCTTGCCCATAGCGTCTGACTCGCGGTGTAGACCGCGCCTGATTTCCGTAAGAGCTTCATTCATCAGCTTGACCACATGGAAGTGGTCAAATACCAGGGGGACTCCCGGCAGATTATCCAATACCGCACCGATGTAGGCAGTGCTCATATCCGTCGCCACAGCCTGGACCTTGGCGCGGGAACGACGAAGCATCACCCAAAACGGCTCCAGAGACTTCGTCCCCTTGCCGTCACCAACAAAGAGCACCGCGCCACTGTCAAGGTCCATGACCAGAGTCAGGTACTTGTGCCCTTTGCGGACGCTGATTTCGTCTATGGCCAGATACCGCACGTTGCGTAACCTTGGGCGGGCAAAGCGCTGAGCCAGGTTGCGCTTGAGAATGTCCTTCACGCAATCCCAGCCGACACCAAGGAGCAGTGCAACATCCTTGAGCGTCATGAGCCTGGTCAAATCAAGAACGTGTCGGGCAAAAGCCCGTGTATAGGTCCGCCTGCGCTCCGCAATGCCAAGGTGGATACGCCTGACACAGCCACAAGCGGCACACCAGACACGCGGCACCTCAATCAACAGCCAGATGGGCTTACGACCAATAGGCAGGCTGCGCAGCTTTCGTAAGTACATTCCTCGTCGGGTCACCTGTTTCGATTTGCAGGCCGGACAGCACAAAAGCCGCCATTTTGGCCGGAGCCGAAACGTAACACTCC
>JAJDJN010000065.1 GCA_030267245.1 Desulfovibrio sp. OttesenSCG-928-A18 | reverse complement strand
AACGCGAAATGAGAGTGAAGATAGCCTATGGGCACCGGGAAAAATTGGGGGCAACTTTAGGGGCAACTTTAAATAGGCACTCTCAAATATCATTCAATATAAGCATGATACAGCATAAGTTTCCCTCCTATACGCTCCCAAAAAGCCCCGGAAAGGCGTAAAAGCCTTCCGGGGCTTAAATTTTATCGGCTGCAAATAGCCCCGCACAGCCCTGATTAATCTACGGGCATACCGTCGCTAAAAAAGAAAGCCTCCGGAAAGGGGCTGGAAGTACCATTCACCTGGCTGCGATCCGCCAGACGGCTTTCAACTGAAAAAACGGGGGGCAATATGAAAATCCGAGAGGGGGCTTATCGCAAAAGGGCTTTATATTCGGATGAATCCTGAATGGATGCAAAGAGAACGTTGTCTTTGAGATCGTCTTTGGCGCTGCCGTCAACCGCTATTGCGGCCTGGAGATTCTTGATTGCCATCTGCGTATCGTGAAGCAAAATATAGGCATGGGCGCAATCAAAGTACCCGGCCTTGTCTTTTGGCCGGTATTCGATGGCCTTTGTAAAGGCATGCAGGGCGCGAAGGGGGTTGTTCGCCTCGATATGTGCATAGCCAAGGGCATTAAAGCCATTGAAAACATCCGGGCAAATCCCAACGGCCTTTTCAAGGAGAGCTATTTTGTCTTTGACTTCAGTGATTGCGTAACTGGCAATGACAAGCTGTATAGCACGCTGAACGCGCTCCATGTCCTCTTTCAACTCGCGCTTGACGGTGGCAAAATCGTCCCGCAGCCTGGATAATTTTCTGTATTCCGTATAGGCCAGAATCAAAAAAAACACGCCCACCAGCGCGGCAAGAGCTCCAATGGCGGTCAGTAACTCACCTGTCCCCATACACCGGCAACCTTTGGAAGAAAGTGGAGTATGACTTCCGTTTCCAATAGTAAACTTATCGAGTTGTGTCAAATTCGGCTCCAGGCTTCGCTTTTATCAGGTGCGGGCTGTCTCCGGACAAATTTCCGCTGCCGCGCCGCCTTTTTCCGCCCGGCCGCCCTGCACCGAAAAAAAGTGGCCCCGCGCCCGGCCGGGATCGAACGGGCATGGTCTTTATGGCTTTTGCCGGGCATTGGGCGTATGCTGCCGGCATGCACGGCACAACTTTTCTTGCTTCCCCCGCCGGTCCGGCTGACGCGTCTTCCGACGATGGGGCCTTTTTTTCGCGTTTTCCGGACCTGCTGGCGCACCTTGATCGCCTGGGGCTGTTCCGCATGCGTCCGGGCCTTGAACGCATGCGGGCCGTGTTGGAGAGCCTCGACCTCGCCCGGCCGCCCTGTACGGTGGTGCAGGTGGTGGGAACCAACGGCAAGGGTTCTGTTTCAACCATGCTTGAATCCCTGGCCAGGCGGCATGGATTACGCACCGGCCTGCATTGCTCGCCGCATTTTGTCAGCGTACGCGAGCGCATCCGCCTCAACGGCGAACTGCTGCCCGAGGCTGCCTGGCTCGCCCATGCCAATACGCTCATGCGCCGGGGCGGGCAGACGCTTTCCTACTTTGAATTCGTCACCTGCCTTGCTGTGCTGGCCTTTGCCGAAGGGCAGGCGGATATTGCCGTGATGGAGTCCGGGCTGGGCGGCTCTTTTGACGCCACAACAGCCCTGGAGGCGGATCTGGTGCTGTTCACCCCCATCGGCCTCGATCATCAGGCCGTGCTGGGGGACAGCCTTGCCGCCATTGCGGCGGACAAGGCTGGCGCCATCCGGCGGGGTGGACTGGCGCTCAGCGCCTGGCAGTGCGCCGAGGCGGGGCGGATACTGGAAGAAAAAGCGGCGGAACGTGGCGCGACCTTTCGCCAACTGGAACACTGCGCCCCCGGGCGGAGTGAGGCTACAGGCGGGAATCCACCCGCGCCCGAGCCGCGTCTCCAGGGGCCGCATCAGCGGGAAAACGCCTGCCTGGCTCTGGCTGCCTGGCGTTGTCTTGTTGCGGAGCGCCTGCTTTGCGCCCCAGCCCTTGCAACCGTAAAAAAGACGGAGGAGGAATGCGGCAGCGACAGCCTTGAAAAACAAGCCCTTGCGCAAGCCTGGCTGCCCGGACGCCTGCAGGCGGTGCCCCCCCTGAAAGCCGCCGCCGCACAGGGAACTGCGGCCTTTGTTCCCTGCCCTCAGGGCTGGCCGGCCATTTTGCTGGACGGCGCCCACAACAGTCACGGCTTTGCCGCCCTTGGCCGCGCGCTGGCCCAAGGGGGCATCGCCCCGGCCGCGGTCATATTTTCCTGCCTGGCGGACAAGGACCCGGCCAGCGTTGTGCCCCTGTTGCGCGCCCTGGCCACCGGGCCTGTTTTTGTGCCCCCCATAGCCAAAAACCCCAGAGCCATGCCCCCGGAGGAACTGGCGGCCATGATCGGGCTGAACGCGACGCCGGTCGCCTCCTTCAAAGATGCGCTCGGCGCCGCTTGCGCCCATATGGCCGAGCGCCTGCCGGAGGTCTTTTCCAGCGCCTGTTCCCGGCATCCGCTGCTGATTTGCGGCTCCCTTTACATGCTGGGCGAATTTTACGCCCTTCGCCCCGACTGCCTGACGCCCGACATGTAGGACGCCGCCGGGGCGCGCACTTCCGACAGGCTTTATTTTTTCTTTCTCAGGGCGTCCAGAAGCTTCTGGGCCTCCTTCTTTTCGGCAAACTTCACATCCTTGCCCGTGATCTTTTGCAAAATGCTTACGGCCTCCCGCTTTTTACCCTCGTCGTCCTGGGCGGCGAACACCGTTGCCAGGCGAAAGGCGACGGAAGCGTTGCCCGGCAGCTGCTGATAGGCCCTGCCCAGGTAGTTCTGCGCTTCTTCATTCTTGCCCCGCAGGTGCAAAATCCAGCCCAGGGTGTCCATGGTCGCCGGTTCCTTGCTGGCAATGGCCTTTCTGGCAAGGGCCTCGGCCTCTTCCAGGCGGCTTTCACTACTTTTATAGCTGCTTAGCAACTGGGCGAGGTTATTGGCGGCCACCAGTTGGTCCGGATGCTTTTTCAGGATTTCGCGGTAAATCTCTTCCGCTTTGCCAAGCTCGTTCTTCTGCTCGTGCATGATCCCGAGCAGGATGTAGGCGCCGGGCGAATCGGGAGCCTTTTCCGCGATGCGCCGGCAGAGCTTCATGGCTTCTTCCGGGCGTTTGGTCGCGGTATAGAGCTGCACGAGGCGGGTCAGGGGCTGCTCGCCGGCCGGATTGATTTCAAGGGAACGCAAAAAGGCCTTTTCCGCCTTGGCGACGTTTTTGGCCAGAAGAGCGGCCTCGCCCGTGAGCATGGCGGCCACGGGGTCATCCGGGCGCTGGGCCTGGCGTTTTTCCGCAAAGGCAAGGGCCTTGTCCGCCTGCTTGGCGGCCACCTGGGCGCGCAGGCGCCCCTCCGCCGCCATGGAGGAGGCGGGGTTGAGCTCCAGAATGCGGTCAAAGGTCGCCACGGCTTTCATGTGCCGTTCAGCTTCGGCATAGACACCGGCGATGCGGAACAGGGCCAGCTCGCTGTATTCCTTGATTTTGACTATTTCTTCCAGGACTTTGACGGCATCGTCGTAGCGTTTGAGATGCGTCAGCACATCCGCCTGGGCCACAATGAGATCGAGATTTTCCGGAATGGCCTTGCGCGCCGCTTCAAGGGCGGCGAGGGCCTCCTCGTTCTTGCCATGCTCCATGTGCAGGGTCACGAGCACCATGTGCGCTTCAAGAAAGGCGGGTTGTTTTTCAATAATTTCCTTGACCGTGCTTTCAGCCATGACCGTGAGGCCGGCCGCGTTATACACGTCCACCAGGGAAAGCGCCGCTGGGAGATCATTGGGGGCAAGCTTGACCACCGCTTCAATATCCCGGATCGCTTCAGGAAAGCGCCCTTCGGCGGCGCGCAGGCGCCCGCGCAGAAACTGGGCGCGCCGCTCATCGGGATACAGGCGCATCATATCCGTGAGCAGGGTTTCGGCATCGCGCAGCCTTCGCTGTTGCAGATATACGTCGGCAAGGTTGTACTTGGCGGCAATGACGGCCTGCCCGGCAGCGGGGTCGTTTATCACCTCCCGCAGCAGGGCTTCGGCATCGGCCAGGCGCCCCAACTGGTACAGTATGCCCGCCCGGCTGAGCTTCAGGTTGGTGGTCGGCTGTGGGGCGGCCTCTAGCAACTGCATGGCCTTGTCGTGCTGTTCAAGGCCGATGTAGTTTTCGGCAAGGCGCAGACGGATTTTCTCCGCATCCGGGTGCTTTTCAAGAAATCCCGTCAGCAGTTCTGGAACCTCCTGCCGCTTGCCCGAAGCCATGTAGATGTCGGCCAGCTGGATGATCAGTGACTCGGCATCCGGGTGCTTGGCCGTGAGGTAGCGCAGGTGCTCCTCGGCTGCGGCATAGTCTTTATCACGCACGGCGAGGTTGAGCAGAAGATTGCGGATGGCGGCGGAATCCGGCAATACCGCGAGCTTCGCGGCCAGCAGTTCCTTGGCTTTGGGCATGTTGTCCGTGTTGATGTATGCCGAGGCAAGGCCGAGGATGGCTTCTTCGTAATCCGGCTGCGCGGCCATGGCCGCTTCAAGAAGGGGGATGGCGGCGACAAAGTTTTTGCCGCGCATCATGATCCCGGCCCTGAGCACGGCCACCTGCGGCGAGGAGGAATTCAGGGCTGCCGCGCGTTCGGCGTAATCTTCCGCCTTGGGGATATCGTTGGTGGCGATGTATACCCGGCAAAGATACTCCAGAACTTCCAGGAGCATGGGGTCGCCCGCGCCCCCGGACGCGCCGCCGAGCAGATCAAGGGCTTTTGAGAAATTCCTGCCCGCTCCCTGCCAGTTTTTTTCCGCATAATCCATGCGCCCCAAAAGTATATACGCCCGGGTGTACGCGGGATCCAGTTCCAGGACCTTGTTGGCTTCAACCCTGGCCGCAGCGTAACTGCGGGTTTTTTCCAGTTCCTGCGCGGTGTTCATGAAGGCGTCGCGTTTTTCCTCCATGGGGGTGCAGGCGATAACAAGGAATATGAATACTGGAAAAAGCAGTAATTTTTTCACAAAAACTCCTCTTCATAAACAAGGGGGCAGGGGCGTCATGTCCCTTGCCGGGATTTCAAAGGTAAACTGCTATAAAGCCCCTTTGGCCGCCGGAGGCGTCTTACTAGCGCAAAATCCGGGTCAGCTTGGGCACCATACTCCAAAGCAGGGTAAAAAAACAAGCCCGGCGCGTGGAGGGATTGCGCGCCGGGCTTCTGTACGGGCCGCCTGCGCGGCCGCTTGTCCTTGCGGTTTTGTCGTCCGCGCAGACTTTTTACCGCTTCATGCCGATGACTGTTTCCAGCATGGTGTCCACAGTGGTGATGGTCTTGGAGTTGGCCTGGAAACCGCGCTGCGTGGTGATCATGTTGACGAACTCCCGGGACAGATCCACGTTGCTCTGCTCAAGGAAGCTGCCCTTGGTGGTGCCGAAGGTGCCGGTTCCGGCCGCGCCCGAATTGGGCACGCCCGACTCGCGCGTTTCCGTGAACAGGTTGCCGCCTTCGCGCCGCAGATTCTGGGTGCTCGGGAAATCGTAGAGCACTATCTGATACAGTTGCAGGGTGACCCCGTTGGAGTAGGCCGCCGAAAGGACGCCGTCAGTGCTTACCTGCACATAACGCAAATCGCCGTATGTGTAGCCGTCCTGCTTCGCGCCCGAGTATTCATAAAAACTGTCCCCGCGGCATTTGCTGGAAGTGCCTTCGTTTACAACGCCAAGGCCGTCCATGCCGTTGCCGTGGTACTTGCTGGTGCCCACGTCGGCGGCCGAGGGGATGCCTGCGGTGGCCCCGGGGCCGGAGGGGATCATTATGGAGTCGTCATCCACCTTGTACAAGGCGGCAATGGTTGTCTTGACCGACGGAGGCGTTGCCGCGCCACGTTCCGTGGTATAATAGACCGAGCTGCCGTCGCCGAATTCGTCCACCTGGTACAGGCTCATATTGTTGCCGTTAGCGTCCACGGCCCGGCTGTTGCTGATGTTGTCGTTGGTCAGCCTGCTCGGAATGTACCACATGGCCCCGCCGGTATCCAGGCGGTTGCCGTTCTTGTCCAGCGGGTAACCGTTGGCGTCCAGGCCGTCGCTGTTGCCGGCAATGGCGGCCAGATCCCGGAGATAGTTGCTCTGGTCGTTGGTGGAGGTAATGAAGGCCCAGGAATTGCCCTTCAGCTTGATGCCGAAATCAAGGGCGATCATGCGATCGCTGCCGTTGATGTTGGGGCTGTTGGTGACCAGATCGCCGTTTTCATCATAGCCGTATGCGTTCTGCAGCCCGGCGGTGCCCGAGAAGTTGGGCGCAATCATGGGGTAACCGTTGGATGAAATGGGGGCCGCAATCCAGTTGGTCAGGTTCAAGTTGCCGTTGGCGTCCCACCATTGCGTTTCCGGCGAAGTGGCCGCATCGCCCGAGCCCTGGGGCACAAAGCAGCTCATGTCCTTCATGGTGCCGCTGGAAGAAAAGGTCATGGTGCCGGCGGCCAGCAGGCCCTTAAGCTTGTCGGGCACATTGGGTATGGTGGGCGACATGCCGGTGGGATCGTATTCGGAGGAGAAATCGCGCAAATCTTCGCTCGGCTCCATGGTAACGATGAATTCCCAATAGCTTTCGCCGTCGGTGTAGCCGTCAATGTTCGTGGGGTTGTCATTGGCCACGCGGTCAAAATAAATGGTAAGCTTGTGCAGTCTGCCGCCCTCGTCGTAGACTTCCATGGTGCTCTGGTAGGCGCGCTGGTCCGTGCCCAGGGGCGGAGTCTGGGTGGCGTCCCAGTTCTTCAGCAGTGAGAAGAAGGGGTCCGTGATATCAGAGCTCTTGTCGTCCGTGGCCGCGACCGTGTCGTACCTGAGGTTGACAGGCAGGGTGATATTGGTGGTGTGCCTTGGCGGGCAGCTGAAGGTATCGAGCTTGACGTCCACCGGCGAACCAGTGCCGATGATGCCCGAGCCCGAACGCAGGGGGTCTACCTGCCCGGCGCTGTTGCGATCAATGGTCCAGCCTTGCAGCACGTAGCCGTGCGGGTCCACAAGGTAGCCGTCCTTGTTGAAGGTGAAGTTGCCCGCGCGCGTGTAGTAGCTCACGTTGTTGTTCAGGGGCTTGACGCAGAAGAACCCGTTGCCGGTGATGGCGATGTCCGTGGCGCTGGTTGTGCTTTCCGTGGCTCCTTGCGAGAAGTCGTTCATGATGATGCCCACGTTGGTGCCGCGCCCCACCTGGCCCATGCCGTTGGCCGTGCCTACATACTGGTAGACGAAATCCTCGAAATCCATGCGCTGCGCCTTGAAGCCCACGGTATTCACGTTGGAGATGTTGTTGCCGATAACGTTCATCTTTTCGCCATGGGCGAGAAGGCCGGACACGCTCGACCACATGCTTGCTGTAAGACTCATGATTCCCTCCAATTAAGCCGCCATCGGGCGGCGCTGTTTTATGTATTTTTGCTTTAGCCGCTGTTTGCGCGGCGTTTTATCCCGTTTGCGTTGAGTTTCCCGTATCCGTGCCATCGGCATCCGGGTCTTCCGTGGACTGATAGTTGCCGGTAAGGCCGCCAGGCAGCGAGATCCTGTCGACATCATTGAAGTAGACCGAGCGGTTGTCTTCAAGATAAAGCAGGTGGTTGCCGTCTTCCATGGTCTTGACCCCGATGACGGTGCCGACGGAAGTGGTCTGCACGTACATGTTCGCGCCGGTCTCATCCACGGCGGATATGGTGATGATATAGGTGCCGTCGGGCATCGGGTTGCCCCGATCGTCCCGCCCGGGCCACTGGTATCTGTGCGTATCGGCTGTCTGCGGGGGCAGGGTTTCACTGTAGACCATGCGCCCGGAGCTGCCGTCATCGTTCATGATCTGCACGGTGAACTTGCCGCCGGCGGTCTCGTACGGATAGGTGGCGAATATGTAGCTGCTGCGCGGCGGATTATTCTCGTCTTCGCTTCCGATATTGCTGATGGTCACCCGGTCGCCCGCGGCGGAAACGTCCATGCCTATGAGTTCGGCCGCGTTGGTGGCCTGCTGCTTCAGGTAGGCCTCATTGATGCTTTCAACGCCCTTGTTGATGTTCTGCAGCTCTTCCACAGTGGTGAACTGGGCGAGCTGGGCGATGAAATCCGTGTCTTCCACGGGGTTCAGGGGGTCCTGGTGGGTAAGCTGGGCCACAAGGAGCTTGAGAAAGGTGTCCTTGTCCGTGGCGATGCGGTCGGTGCCCGCCTGCTGGTTCAAACTGGCTTCATACTGGCCGAGGATATTGTCGCTGGTGATAGCCATGGCTTGCCCTTTTTACTTGCTGTTTTCAGGCCACAATGTGCAGTCCGGCGTCTTCGGAAAAGGCCGCGCCGGCAGGGGCGGCGCTGTCGGTCCGTTCCGCCATTACCGCTTCACGGCGTATGCGGCCGAGCCGCTGCATGCGGTCGCGTTCCTGCGTGTCGCGCATGAAGTTGTGCTCTCCCGATTCCGCGAACTGCCGGTTCAACTCGCTGTCGCGCGGGCCGGTCTGCACTTCGATTTCCTTGACCTTGATGCCTTCCGCTTCAAGGGCGCTCTTCAATTCCGCCATCTGCTCGCGCAGGACGGCGGCGCTTTCAGGCTGATCCGCGCGGATGCTGGCCTTGAGTTCGCCCTGGTGCACACTCAGAATCACCGTGACCTGACCCAGGTCGGACGGATTGAGTTGCAGGGTAAGCCGCTGGGAGCCGTTCTGCCAGTTCTGCAAAATGCCGTGCTCCACCTGGGAAAAAATTTCCTGGCGATGGCTTGAGGCAAGGGAGTCCAGATTTTGGGGAAGCAGCGGCGCAAGCTCCACCCGCGCCGAGCCTGTGGCGAGATCGATGCGCTCGATCAGGCGCGTTGCGCCGGAGTCGGCAGCGGACGCGGCGGCCGGGGCCGTTTCGTCGCGCTTTGCCGTTTCAAGAATGCTCCGGGCTCGGCTTTTGCGCCCCTCGGGGCCTTCCCGGCCTTCATGGGGGGAGCCTTCGTCATTCAGGTCCTGCCCGTGGCGGGCGCCGTCACGCCCGGTGGCGTCATTTTCCCGGGCGGCATTGAGGATATTGTCCGCGCCCGTCTTGTTCAGAACGCTGTTCTGCATGAGCGCTTCACTTTGTTCGCTGCGCCGGCTGCCCCGCATATCGTCCACCGGAGCGGCCTGTTCCTGCTGCCGGAGCTTTTGCAGGGTCTCAACCACTGCATCGCGCATATGCAGGCTGGCCTGCCTGTTCGCCTCTTCACGGCTGGCGTATTCCTTGCTTACTCCGGCAAGCAGCGATTCCAGTTCGGCGGCGTCAAGGCTGAGGCTGTCCGATTCGCCAAAAGCCTGCATGAGCGCGTTCTTGGCCCTGGGCGAAAGGTCAAGGCCGGAGAGCAGGGCTTCGAATTCGCCCCGGCTTACGTCAGCCTTGCCGTCAAGCCGGCCGATGCCGCCCGACAGCAGCTTCCACATGCCGTTGATATCGCCGTCATCGCTCATGCCGAGCATTTCTTCCACTTCATCCTTGGAAAAACCAAGCTTGCCGAGCAACATCTTGAATGCGTCGCGTTCATCGCCCAGCAGGGCTTCGGAGAGGCGCTGGTTGCCGCCAAGGCCGTTCAGAAGCGAGCCCACCGTCATCGGCTGCCCGGATGCGAGCAACTGGTCCAGGGCGTCCGTGCAGAATTCGGAGACATTGCGCTTTTCCAGCGCTTTTTTCAGAAGCTTGCCTTCTTCGCCGCCCAGGGTGCCCGAAACGGTACCATAGGAGGAAAAGCCTGCCGGGCGTCCGCAGTAGCTCAGGCGCCCTTCTTCAATGAAAGAACTGTATATCCCGGCAAAGGCCTCACTGGCCTTTTCTCCGACATCCTTAATGATTTCGGAACCGTTTTGTTCGATTGCCCCGACCATGGCATTTGCTGCAACAGGAAAAAATTGCATGTTCCATCTCCTTGGCAGAGACAAATTCAAAGGCCGTGCCAAGGCGTTCACATGAGGACCGGAAAGCGGGGAACATGTCACCCGGGAACGACCGCCTCTGCCGTGGACTTCGGGAAGCAAAAAAAAACCGCGCCCCAAAGGACGCGGCAGGGTGGGCAAGCTA
>JAJDJN010000064.1 GCA_030267245.1 Desulfovibrio sp. OttesenSCG-928-A18 | reverse complement strand
GGGCAAAGGTTCTGGCAGGGCACCGCGAGCGATAGCTGGATAAGCGCGGGGTGCGGGGGGTGCCGTTCCCTGCTGGGGAGTCTGAGGGGGCAAAGCCGGCTCGGACCCTCATGCGGGTTACGGCTAAACTTCGGACTGCGCCTTCAGGGCTTCCGTCTGCGCGGCGGTGGTCAGGGCGTCGATAATTTCCTGGATGTCGCCTTCCATGATGGCGTCCAGCTTGTACAGGGTCAGGTTCACCCGGTGGTCGGTCATGCGCCCTTGGGGGTAATTGTAGGTGCGGATGCGTTCGGAGCGATCACCGGAACCGACCTGCGAGCGCCGGTTTTCGGCCTGCTCGGTGTGCAGCCGTTCCTGCTCGGCCTGCAGCAGGCGCGAATAGAGCACTTTCAGGGCCTTTGCCTTGTTCTTGTGCTGGGATTTTTCATCCTGGCAGGAAACGACAATGCCGGTGGGAATGTGGGTGACGCGCACGGCCGAGTCGGTGGTATTCACGGACTGCCCGCCGGGGCCGGAAGAACGGTATACGTCAAAGCGCAGTTCGTCGGCCTTGATGTCCACGTCCGCTTCCTCGGCCTCGGGCATGATGGCCACCGTGGCGGCCGAAGTGTGGATGCGGCCCTGTGATTCCGTAACCGGCACCCGTTGCACGCGATGCGTGCCGGCTTCATATTTCAGATAGCTGTATGCCTTGTGCCCCGCGATCAGGGCGATAACTTCCTTGGCGCCGCCGACTCCCGATTCGCTCAGGGACATGACCTCCACCTTCCAGCCCCGGTTTTCGGCGTAGCGGCTATACATGCGAAAGAGATCCGCCGCGAACAGGGCGGCTTCGTCCCCGCCGGTGCCGGCGCGGATTTCCAGGATGATGTTCTTGTCATCCATCGGATCTTTGGGCAGCAGCAGCAAAGTCAGCTCCCGCTCCATTTCTTCCAGTTGGGGTTCGATCGTCCGGATTTCCTCCTGGGCCATGCTCCGGATTTCGGCATCGGCGTCCTGAGTGAGCTCGCGGCTTTCGGCAAGGTTGTTTTTCAGCTCCTTGTAGCGGCGGAAGATGTCCACCACTTCCTTGAGATCGGCGTGGGCTTTGGTAAGTTTGCGGTAGCGTTCCTGATCCGCCAGCACTTCCGGCGAGGAAAGCTGCTGCTCCAAATCTTCGAAACGCTGTTCGAGGTTTTCCAGCTTGGAGAACATCAGAACTGTTCCTGTTGCGTGGAAGCGGGCGAAAGATGCTCGTATTCCGGGGTTTCGATGACCGCTGTCGCGCTGTCGCCAAGGGCCTCGCGCAATGCGACCAGGCCGACTTCAAGTTGTTCGCGGTCGGGCTCGCGCGTGGTCATGGTTTGCAGCAACAGGCCCGGCCCGCGCACCAGGGCGGCGAAAAAGGAATTGTTCATGCGCGCCGCCGAACGGATGGCCTCGTAAGCCAGGGCGCTGATCGGAGCCATAAGCAGGAGTTTGAACAGGATGATCACCGTGTGTTTGAGCACGGCATTGTCCGGCCGCCAGAGCTGCATCAAAAGCGGTACCGTGACCGCGTGCAGGATGATGGAAATGCCGAGCACAAAAAGCAGAAAGGTGGTGCCGCAACGTGGATGCAGACGGCTGTACCCGGCGGCTGTTTCGGGGCTGACCGGGTCCGCCCCCTGCTCGTACGCGGCGATGCTCTTGTGCTCCGCCCCGTGATAGGCAAAGACCCGGCGGATGTCCGGCACAAAAGAAATGGCCGCGATATAGCCGATGAACATGGCGAACTTAAGCAGCCCGTCCCAGAGATGAAAGGACAAGCCCTCCACCCCGCCGGAAATGGACAGGAAATTCAGCCCGATGGTCAGCAAATGGGGAACAACCACAAAGAGCAGCAGGGCCAGGCCCACGGCGCAGACCAGGGTCAGGGCCAGTTGCCAGGGTTTTATGGGCTCGCCTTCGGCCTCTGCCGCCAACTCCGCCGACAGGTTCAGGGCCTTGACGCCGTTGATCAGGGTTTCAATAAGAGTCGGGAATCCACGGATATAGGATTTTTTGGCCCAGGCACCCTTGAATACGGTGACCCAGGGACGGTTGACGGCCACAATGCGTCCGTCGGGCTTGCGCACGGCCATGGCCAGCTGGCTGCCGTTGCGCATCATGATCCCTTCCATGACCGCCTGCCCGCCAACGGCCAGGCTTTCGCGCTCTTCGCCGTTTTGACCCTGCCCGCGCCGGCCGCACAAGGAGCCGCCCTGCGTGGAGCCGGCTTCAGGGCTTTCTTGTTCCGTTGCGGCAAGGGCAAAAGAACAGACATGCAACGGGCGGAAAAGAAAACGCAAGGGAAAGGCCTTATTATTTTTGCAGATTTGCGTATTTTTTACGGAAGCGGTCAATGCGTCCGGCCGTGTCCACAAAGCGCTGCTTGCCGGTATAAAAAGGATGGCAGTGCGAGCAGATTTCCATGTGCACGTTTTCGCCCTTGGTGGACAAGGCTTCGCTTTCGTAGCCGCAGGCGCAGGTGATTTTGGCGTTGAACACTTTGGGATGGATTTTCTTTTTCATGGCGCAACCTCTTTTGCGTACCGGGGGCTTCCTTTGGGCCGCTGCGGCCGCTGCTGGATTACCCGGAGGAACTTGTGTGGAACGGCCTTTGCCGAACCGTTGTCACTACTCTGAATCCCCTTTTTTGACAAGGAAAAAAATAAGGCCGCCGCGCCAAAGGTCAAGGGCCGGGCCTTGAAAGGCTCTTCCCCAATGCGGGCGGACAGTGTACAAGGGCGCGCGTATGGCAAAAAAGGAACGGGCGGATATTCTCGTCCAGCAGCAGGGGCTTGCGCAAAGCCGCGAACAGGCAAAGCGTCTGATCATGGCCGGTTCGGTGTTTTACATGCCGTCCGAGGACGCGGCGCGGCCCTTGCGCGTGGATAAAGCCGGGCAGCAACTGCCCCTGGAAACAGTGTTCAGCCTGTCCGGGCGGGAACGCTTTGTCAGCCGTGGGGCCTACAAGCTGCTTACAGCCATAGAGCATTTCGCCCTGGATGTCGGCGGTCTGGTCGCCCTGGACGCCGGAGCCTCCACCGGCGGCTTTACCGATTGCCTGCTGCAACACGGAGCATCCCGCGTGTACGCCGTGGATGTGGGCAAACACCAGTTGCATGAAAAACTGCGCTCCGACCCCAGAGTTGTCAGCCTGGAAGGGGTGAACCTGCGCCACGCCGAACCAGGCCTTATTCCTGAAGCCATCGATCTGCTGGTGGCCGATGTGTCCTTTATCTCCCTGACCCTGGTTCTTGAACCCTGCATGCGCTGGCTCAAAAGGGGCGCCCTGGTCGCTGCGCTGATCAAGCCCCAGTTTGAAGCCGGCCCTGGCGCCAACGTCAGGGGCGTTGTGCGCGACGAGGCGGCGCGACGGGCGGCAGTGCAAAAGGTGCTGGATTTTGCGCGCGACACCCTGCAACTGCGCCTGCAAGGAGTGGTCCCCGCAGCCGTCAAGGGGCCGAAAGGCAACCAGGAATACATGGCCCTGTGGCAATACCCCGGTCCGCCCGCACCCTGACCGGATATGGCCGCATGCCCCGCCAGGGCGCTGCCCCTATGCTCCGCCAGGAGTGCTGCCACCGGACCCCGCCAAGGGGCGCCGCCCCTGGACCCCGCAAGGGGCATCATGCCCCTTGACCCCCATATGTCGCGGGACATAAGTTCTTGCATATATCAGTATATTGTAATATAGATGCTCGATAGTGATACCCTGGTTCAAGGAGGCCTCATGCCGATCAACATTCCGGCCGATCTTCCGGCGCGCAGCAAGCTGGAAGAAGAAAAAATCTTTGTCATGACAGAAGACAAGGCGGAGTCCCAGGACATCCGCCCGCTGCATATAGCCATCGTCAACCTCATGCCCACCAAGATCGCCACGGAGACGCAGTTGCTGCGCCTTTTGGGCAATTCGCCCGTGCAGGTGAACATAACTTTGGTCAAGGCGGAGAACCATGTTTCCAGGAATACTTCCGCCGAGCACCTTGAGCGTTTTTATACCACCTATTCCAAGATGCGCGGGCAGAAGTTCGACGGGATGATCATCACCGGCGCGCCTGTGGAGCAGTTGCGCTTTGACGAAGTGGACTACTGGGACGAGTTGAAGGCGCTCATGGACTACAGCCGGGAGCACGTATTTTCGACCCTGTATCTATGCTGGGGGGCGCAGGCCGGGCTTTTTCATCACTTCGGCATCGACAAGCACCTTTTGCCGGAAAAGATGTTCGGCGTCTTCCCCCATCTGGTCAATGACCGCTATAATCCGATTTTCCGGGGCTTTGACGATGTGTTCTTCATGCCCCATTCCCGGCACACGGAAATACGACGCGCCGACGTTCTGGCGCATCCGGATCTGCTGCTGCTGTCCGAGTCGCCGGATTCCGGCGTGTGCATCGTCAAGGACAGGAACAGGCGGCAGTTCTATATTACCGGGCACATGGAATACGATGCCGATACCCTGGCCAAGGAATATTTTCGCGATGTGCAACGCGAACTGCCCATCAAAATGCCCAAGCACTATTTTCCCGGAGACGACCCCACCCGGCCGCCCCTGGTTTCATGGCGGGCCCACGCCAATCTATTTTTTTCCAACTGGCTGAATTTTTACGTGTACCAGGAAACGCCCTTTGAACGTGAGGCCATCGGCCCGGACAGGAACGGCCAGGCATAGCCCAAAGGGGTCGCGGAGCCGCCCCTTTGGAAACCCAGCCAAGGGGCGGCGCCCGGCGCCCGGGTCCGCGACCCCTTTGGCGGGGCTCCTGGCGGGGGCGTTGCCCGTGCCGTGTTCTGTGCCATTTTACTCCGCTGTGATTGTGAGGGCGCCGTCTTTCATGGTCACGGTGAGCTTTTGGCCGTCGTTTACCTTTCCGGCCACGAGCTCTTTTGCCAGCGGCGTTTCCAGGTGCCGCTGCATGTATCTGCGCAGGGGGCGGGCGCCGTACACCGGGTCATAGGCGGAGCGGGCTATGTGCTCCCTGGCTTCTTCGCTCAGGGTCAGGCCTATCTTGCGCTCGTCCAGGCGTTGTTGCAGGCCCTGGGCCAGCAGATCGACAATCCGCACGATCTGGTCCTGCAGCAGGGGCTTGAAGAGCACGATTTCGTCCACCCGGTTCAGGAACTCGGGCCGAAAATGCGCGCGCAGTTCGCGCATGACCGATTCATGCACCCCGGCCTTTAATTCCCCCGACTCGCTGATTCCTTCCAGCAGAACGGGCGAGCCGATGTTGGAGGTCATGATGAGGATCGTGTTGCGAAAATCCACCGTGCGCCCCTGGCTGTCGGTCAGGCGGCCGTCGTCAAGGATCTGGAGCAGGGCGTTGAAGACGTCGGGATGCGCCTTTTCCACTTCGTCAAAGAGGACGACGCTATAGGGCTTTCTGCGCACCGCTTCGGTGAGCTGCCCTCCCTGGTCGTAGCCCACATAGCCGGGGGGGGGCGCCAATGAGCCTGGCAACGGAGTGTTTTTCCATATACTCGCTCATGTCAAGGCGCACCATATTCTCTTCGGTATCAAACAGGGCCCGGGCCAGGGTTTTGCACAGTTCCGTCTTGCCGACCCCGGTGGGTCCGAGAAATATGAAAGAGCCGATTGGCCGCCCCGGGTCCGAAAGGCCGGCGCGCGAGCGCAAGACCGCTTCGGACACTGCGTTGATGGCTTCGTCCTGCCCCACAACGCGTTCATGCAGCAGTTCGGGCAGCCGGAGCAGCTTTTCGCGCTCCGACTCGAGCAGGCGTGTGACCGGAATGCCGGTCCAGCGGGCCACAATCTCGGCCACATCTTCCGGGAGCACTTCTTCCTTGAGCAGGCGCGAGGCGTCCTCGTGCCCGGCGCTTTGTTCGGCGGATTCCGCTTCCGCCAGTTCCTTTTCCAGGCGCAGTTGGGTGCCGTATTTCAACTCGGCGGCCCTGTTCAGATCATAGGCCCGCTCCGCTTCTTCCACCGCCCTGCGGGTGCGCTCCAGTTCTTCCTTCAGTTCCCGGACGCGGTTGATGCCGGCTTTTTCTTTTTCCCACTGGGACATAAGCCCGGCCTGCCTGGCGCGCAGGGCTTCAAGCTCGTTTTCCAGTTTTTCCAGGCGCTCGCGCGAGGCCGCGTCGGTTTCCTGGCGCAGGGCTTCGCGTTCGATTTCCAGTTGCATGATCTTGCGCCCCGCCTCGTCAAGCTCCGAGGGCAGGGAGTCGATTTCCGTACGGATCATGGCCGCGGCCTCGTCAATGAGATCTATGGCCTTGTCCGGAAGCTGGCGGTCGCTTATGTAACGCGTGGAAAGCAGCACCGCCTCCACAATGGCCGCGTCGGCTATGCGCACCCCGTGGTGCACTTCAAAGCGTTCCTTCAGGCCGCGCAGGATGGAAATGGCGTCTTCAAGGCCCGGTTCATCCACCAGCAGCGGCTGAAAGCGGCGCTCGAGGGCCGGATCTTTTTCAATGTACTTGCGGTATTCGTCAATGGTCGTGGCCCCGATGCAGTGCAACTCGCCCCGGGCGAGCAGGGGCTTGAGCAGGTTGCCGGCGTCCATGGCCCCATCCGTGCGCCCCGCGCCCACTATGGTGTGCAGTTCGTCAATGAACAGCAGAATGTGGCCTTCGGAATCCTGCACCTCCTTGAGCACGGCTTTCAGCCGCTCTTCAAATTCGCCCCGGTACTTGGCTCCGGCGATAAGCGCGCCCATGTCAAGGGCGTAGAGCATTTTGTCCTTGAGCCCTTCGGGCACGTCGCCGTTGAGGATGCGGTGGGCGAGGCCCTCCACGATGGCTGTCTTGCCGACGCCGGCCTCGCCGATGAGCACGGGGTTGTTCTTGGTCCGGCGCGAGAGAATACGGATGCAGCGCCGGATTTCCGCATCACGCCCGATCACCGGGTCCAGTTTGCCTTTGCGCGCCTCTTCCACCAGATCCCGGCCGAATTTTTCCAGGGCTTCGTAGGTATCTTCCGGGTTCTGGCTGGTCACGCGCTGGGAGCCGCGCACTTCGGTCATGGCGCCGAGTATGCCTTCGCGCGTGAGCCCGAACTGGCGGTTGACGCGCCCCAGGCCGCTTGATGCGGCTTCGGCGGCCATTTCGCAAAATATGTGCTCGACGCTGACAAACTCGTCCTTCATGCGCGTGGCCGCGTCATGCGCCCGGATCAGAATCTGCCGGGCCCGGTTGCTGATGGTGAGCTGGGCGGCGTCAGCGCCGGGGCCGCTGACCGAGGGCAGCTTGCCCAGTTCCTGTTCCAGGGCCACGCCGTAGTCGCGCGGCGAAATGGCGCGTTTTTCCAGCAGGCGCGGCACCAGGCCGCCTTCCTGCCGGACGAGGGCCAGGGCCAGATGCTCGGCGTCCACTTGCTGGTGCCCCATGCGCAGGGCTATGTTCTGCGCTTCCACAACCGCCATCTGGGATTTTTCGGTATAAGATTTCATATCCATAATTATCACCTCTACAAAGTACTTTCAAAACTGACTGATCTGGAAGACGTTTTCCTGCCTTGTTTGCCCGGCAGCCGGAGGATCAGCGCCCGCCGCCCCCGTTGCGGGGGGGCGGGCGAAACCGTCAGGAGCCGTTCTCCGGGGCTTCGGCCGGACGTTCGCTCAATTGGCGCAGTTGCTCCCACAGGGCCCTGACTTCGGGGGTGGGAGGCTCCTGCACGTCTATGAACACGCGCACCAACTGGTCGCCCTTGTTCTTGCCGCTGCCGAGCCCCCTTCCCCGCAGGCGCAGCTTTTTGCCGCTGCCCGTGCCCGGCGCGATGGACAATTCCACCTTGCCGGACAGGGTGGGGACGGTGAACTTGCCGCCAAGGGCCGCGTCCCAAGGGGCGAGATGCAGGTCATAGATCACGTCCGCGTCATCAAGGGAAAACAGCGTGTGCGGCCGGATGCCGACTTTAAGAAACAGATCACCGGATTCGCCGCCCTGCGCTCCGGGGTCGCCCTGGCCGGCCAGACGGATGCGCGCTCCGTTTTTGATGCCGGCAGGGATGGAAACCTCCAGAGAACGCGGCGCGGCCCCTGCCGCTCCGGAAAGGGTCAGGCCTTTTTTGCCGCCCAGAAAGGCTTCTTCCAGGGTCAGGTCCAGCTTTGCCTCCACGTCGCGGCCCTTGCGGGGGCGCTGGGCAAAAGAGCCGAAATTCGCGCCGCCAAAAGAAGTGCCGCCGAATCCGGCGTTGCCGAATCCGGTGTTTCCGAATCCGGCAGCGCCGAAGCCGCGCCCGCCGCCGAACAGGGTTTCAAAAAAATCGCTAAAGCCCGAAGCGCCGAAGCCGGTTCCCGGGCCCCCCTGGAAATTGAAATGCGCATTCTCAAAGCCGGGCGGACGCTGAAAGTTCTGCCCGTGCTGCCAGTTGGGACCGAGTTGATCATAGAGCTTGCGTTTTTCGGGATCCTTGAGCACCTCATTGGCCTCATTGATCTCCTTGAATTTTTCTTCCGACTGTTTATCGCCCTGGTTCAGGTCCGGGTGATATTTGCGGGCGAGTTTTTTATAGGCCTTGCTGATTTCATCTTGCCCGGCGTTTTTGCTTACCCCAAGAATTTTATAATAATCTTTATACTCTACACTCATTGTGTACGCTCCTTCCGCGCAGTCATAAGCAGCGTTTATTGCGGCCTGTTCCTGCTCGGGCGGGGCAGGCGCATACGCTATTGCAGAAATAATGCTCATCCGGTAAGAGTCAAGCATCGTTGGCATTGTGCCGCGCGGCTTTTGGGCCGTGGGCCAGCCTGGCGCGATGCCCTGTTTCATGGGCAAGGGCTCATTAATGAGAATTTTTTTCTCTGGCAAGGAAGGCGAACCCCGGGCGGAGCGAGCTGTATCAATACATACATGGGCTTTGCACGGAAAAAGCCCTGTTCGAAGCAGGGCGCGGCCAGAGGGCAAAAAGACCATTAAGCAGCGCTTCCATAGCACTCCTGAAAAAGGACTCAAGGGGATGAGAACACAAGCCGCCAAAAGCCTGCCCGTGATCATGTATCATTATGTCAACGATTGTGCGGGCGGCACGAGCGTTTCGCCCGGCTGCTTCGAGGATCATTGCCGGACGCTGGCCGAAGCGGGCTGGCGGGGGGTAAGCCTTGAGGAGGCCGAGGCTTTTCTGACTCGGGGGGAGACATTGCCCCGGGGCTCGGCGCTTTTTACTTTTGATGACGGCTTTTTGGACAATTATCTTGAAGCCATGCCCCTGCTGCAAAAATACGGGCACCAGGGCGTGGTCTTTGCTGTTTCGGCCAGACTGGAAAAGGGCGGGCATATCCGTGCCATTGGGGCTGACCCTGAAAAAGCAGCGGCCGGCGCGCCCCCCGCCGTACCCGTTCCGGATACGCCCGTTCCGGATATGCCCGCTTCGGACAGGTCCGCTCCGGACACGGCGGGAGCGAATGGCGCTGACGACTGGCGGGCGTTGTACCGCAGGCCCCTGATCCGCAACGCCCGGGGTCACAGTCTGCGCCGGGATGTTTTTTGCAGCCATGGCGAAGTGCGGGCGATGGAAAAAAGCGGTGTTCTGGCCGTAGCCTCGCATTCCCGGGCGCATCTTGGGGTTTGCACGGGGCCGGAGTTTGCGGACTTCATCCGTCCGGGCGATCAGCCCCGGACTTTTTATCTGACCGGCGGGCGGCATATATGGGGCATGCCGGCCTTTCCCGTGCGCGCCGGTCTGGCCCATCGGGCTTTTGTGCCCGCGCCGGAGCTGGAGGAAGCGGTGTTGCGGCTTGTGCCCCAGGACTATGCCGAAGCAGCGGCTTTTTTTGCCGATGAAGGCAAGCGGCAGCAACTGCGGCGGCTTGTCAAAGGCTTTGAAGGAAAGCTCGGCGTTTTTGAAAGCGATGCCGAGCGCCAAGCGCGCATGTGGCAAGAAATTGCCGGAGGCAAAAAAGAACTGGAGGGCATAACGGGCCGTGAGCGGAGCAGTTTGTGCTGGCCCTGGGGCGAATACTGCGAAGAAGCGTTCAGGCTGGCCAGGGAGGCCGGTTTCAAGGTTTTTTTCACCGTGCGCGAGGGGCCGAATCCTCCGGGAGCACCATACGCCGTCAGGCGTTTCAAGGGCAAGGCCCGGTCCGGGGCCTGGCTCTTGTCGCGTCTGCGCATATATGCCCGCCCCCTGCTCGGAGCCCTGTACG
>JAJDJN010000063.1 GCA_030267245.1 Desulfovibrio sp. OttesenSCG-928-A18 | reverse complement strand
AAGGGAAGCGGATCGGTCAAATGATGTGCTACATACATCGGTCAACTTAACTTGCTATCGACAATCTATGAATATATAACTCTCGAGTTTATAACGCCATCAAAGTCCACCTTGGGGAATACATTTAAAGCGGTATCCCGACTGGCATTGTATATATTTACACCTATTGAGTCACAGAATTTTTTTGCATAGCGATAAGAGCATTCCAACCTTTCAAGCAAAGGAAGATGCCAAGGCTCCCCAGTTAGTCGGTAATCTGGGTGAAAATGATTACGCTCGCCAGTGCAAATTAATGTATTTCCTGTTTTTTTTGCGGGTTCTATGTATTTATGGTCCAAACCCAGAATGTAGATATTTTTAATTCCCATGTGTACGGCAAGTTGGATTAATGTATAGGTAATTGTTGAGCCCCAACAAATGCCATTAATCAAGTCGCGGGAAAAACTCCTTTCAGGCAGCGAGCTATTATATGGTGGGCGCCACGGCACAAAGAAATGATTTTCTGTCCTTGGGATAAAACTTAGCATATGACTTGGAAAAATTTTTGTGAAGCCATCAAGATATACGATTTGATCATGGCAGCTATCAGCTACCAGAGTATCTTCAACAGAATAATAAGTTGGACGCCATTTTGTCTGTGAAAAAGCTAAAAATATTTTATTTGCAGCAAAAGTGATTTCGTTCTGCAGAAGATCTAGGTCAGAAATCCTCAGACTGGGGCCATTCCCGATTATAAAGGCGCGCCTGCCGGCATGCGCATTACGTATAGTGTTAATAAAAATTGTATCTCTTTCCAAGAGAGATTGCGAATAGCGCTGAGTTGCTATTGTTGTGTTTTTCGTTGCGGGCTTGCGTTCAACCTTACCATAGTTATTCCAAAATTCTGGAGAGGTATAATGTTGTTTCCGCTTTAAGTATTTTTTAACAATAAATTTAATCGGCGGACAGGTTATTACAGTAAAAAATAATTTACATAGGAGCAACAAGGCACGCAAAGAATTTCTTTTTACTTGCATGCCGTGTTTGCTTATACCATCCCAATAAATAATATCCGAACAGTCTTTGATATCATATATACTGAATTTTCGCCTAATATCAATGCTCCCCTTGTTCGTTTTACGTAAGAAATGTCCACTTAAGGTGAATTTATACAAGCGATATTCGCTGGCAGACTTGAATTTAGATTGTTGATTTAAAATATTAAATTCAGACGGCACTTGTCGCATTAAAGAATATTTTTCATCTTTTACGACGGATAGAACTTCTTTTAAGGTCGCTTCTTCTTTACCGATAAACTTATCAGGGCCCGCTTTATAGTCTTTAAATGCTAATAGCAGTAGTGTGGCCAGTTCATACTGCCTTAGCGCTATAGCCCTAAGGGTTTGTGTTTTAATGAAAGCAATTAATTCTGCTTTATTTAAAGATCCAAGCATTGTTAATAGGATGAATCTGTTCCTGAATTTGAAATATTGCGCCATAACGTTATATTTCATGTTAAAATCATCATGCGATACCCAGAAAGATAATGGTACAGCTAATTTTATACCGGCATTTTTTAGCCGAAGTGAATATTCTACGTCATCCATTTTATAGAAAAATGGAAAAGGTAAGCCGACTTGTTTGATATGATTAACATTTATGCAACTCCACCACCAACCTTGTGTATGGGGGGATCTAGGCGTTTTTGCCAACGCGGTGAAGTTATCTACAGATAAGTTATGTCCAATCGCAAGGTCACTTGGGGGTATTTTATTTTTAAAGGAGTGCCCGATGCATGAAAATATTGGTAATTTTTGGTTTTCTAAAGGATTATGCGGACACATTGGTGCGCCTAGGTAAGTATCTTGATTTAAAAAATATACCGCAGCGGCATTTCTCAAAAACATTTCTTTTGATAGGTAAATATCATCATCCATTAGGCATACATGGGTAAAGCCAGCACCTTGAAACATGCCATGGCATGTTTCGTACATGCCGCGTCCAAAGCCTCCCGTTCCACCATTGTTGCGGTTTTGTAGTACAGTTATATGCGATGAGTTTTCAACTCCGCAATCACCACCATTATCTACGATCGTTAGATGACAGTGTATATTGGGATGTGAATGCTCTGCAATGAAATCTTTGAATATTTTTGCATTTTTTTGTATATAAGTAGATTTTTTATAAGTACAAAAAATATAGTTAATATTTATATTATGTGTAGGAGCGTTTGAATCCGCGCAAATACTTACTCGAAAATTTTTCCCATATTCAGTATGTACTTCCGGCACAAGGAAGCCAGTTTTGAAATTGTCAAGCTTAAAGCTGTTTGATGTGTAATGTGTATTTTCAATATTAATATTTTCAAGGATATGATTATGTTTTTCATTAATATGGCGTAATATTAAGTTGATTCTCCCCCCCAGAGTGTCAACTTTAAATTTGATGTATCGAACGCTTGTATTAGCAAGCCAGAATTTTAAATCGAGGCTATTGATAACGCTGTTACTTAGTTCTGGAACGTATTGCTGGATAATCATCGGCGATCTCCCTTTTAGGTTTAGATAAGTTATTAGATGTAGTATAACTATTAATATACTTCTGCGATGAGTAATGTTCCTGACAAAATATTAAGACTCCCGCGGACAATTTTAAATTTGTACCCTAAGTTCATATCTTCAAGCATTGGCTTAAGATCAAAGAAGTCGTCCGGATAATGGTAAATGCTTAATAATATTATTGGTTTTTGAGTTGCTATAGTGTGCATAGCACCATTTAAGAATGCTTTTTCTGCCCCTTCAATGTCTACTTTGATAAGTCCTACATCGAGATTGTGTTCCTGTACAAAGCTATCAATAGTTATCACAGGGATCGTATCTTCAAACTCAAGGTGTTTTTTATTGGGGTCTTCTTTGGTGCGTATTGACGCTTTGGTTGTAGTCGCAGGTAAATCGTCCATCCTCCCCCGAATTCTAATGGAGCCATTGCTATCACCAACGGCCATATTAATCGGCATGGAATTTGCTATATTGTTTAACTTAATTGTTTTTTGCAAATCTTGATAGCTAGTCGGATGCGCCTCAAAGCTATACACTTTTTTATTCGTATAAGGGGCTAGAAGCAACATGGAGTCGCCTATATAGGCCCCAAGGTCAAGAATGTCTTTATTTTTAGTTTTTGATATATCCTGTACATAACCTAGTCCGTAGTTGAAGTAGAATACCCCAGGGTCAAATATTTTTTTGGGTAATATATAATTCCCATATACAAACATATCATCTGAAAGTTTAACGATTTGTCCGAAAATTTTTTCTTGAGCATCATTAAAAATATTTTTTTCTTCAGAAGTGTGGATGTCCCAAGGCGGAGCAGCACTATCAAGTGCTTTTTGAAGTCTGCAAATCATAGAGTCAACAAGGGAGCGGCTATCGGAATCTAACCCATTTATGAGTTTGAAATAACGCTGCGGGAAGTCTGGGCGTTGGAAAGTATCCCTAAACATTGGCAACGGTATTTTTGTCAAATCAAGAAATGGTGAAAAAGGCGTTTTTCGTGTCAATTCATGGAATATTTTTTTTTCAATCCTTTTAAGCTCGCTCAGTATATTTATATCTGATGACATGGTGTCCTTCGCATGTGATAAGATTATGTCTTATAAGTATTTTAGTCTATTTTAGTATTATGAACTTTAACAACTGCTTTTTTTACAAATATAGCTTCACCGCATAGTTGTTGCGGTCGATGAAGGTTCCATGGATAAAGCAAAGAAAAAAAACCAGGTTTATTTGCAATAATAATACTGGGCTCTTCTGTACTGCTATAAAATTCAATATCATCCTGCTGATTATAAGCTATATCAACCTGCAACTGGTTAGCTGAAAATACAGAAATTCCCTCAGCGCCGGCCAATGAAAATTGAATGTCAATATACTCTCTATGCCCTTCAATGCGACACTGGTCAGTCGGCTTTGTCTGGTAGCTCATCACCCGGTAGAAGGCATCTTCCCCTTGAATAGAAAAATCACCCTCCGGGTGCTTTTCATCAATGCTTTGCACAACACTGCAAACTTTTTCCCAAAGTTCACCTGTGCCATAAAAATGCAGGCGCTCAAGCGAATCAAATATCATAATACTGCGCTCTTTTGTTTAGACAGCGTGCGGCCATCAAGCCTTCCGCGATGCGCCAATCTTCTTCAGTATCCAGGTCGCAAGCTTCATCTTTACGCATATCAAATATGCCGATATTGCCGCCAAATATAGGACACTTCCCAGAATTTTGCAGTGCAAGAAACGTATCTCGTCTCCAAGCGGTAAGTGCCCATACCACTAGGTCAATGGGAGGTAATTCCTGACTGTTTAATTTTTCATTGGTATTGAAGTTAAGGGGCTTACCGTGATAAAAGGCTTCAGCGCGTTCACTTAAAGTCGAAAGGATGGTGTCGTGTTTGTTTTCTCTGACTCTGGCACAAAATGCCTTTAAAGTTTCCATGCGCAATAGCGGTGATGTAGTGTTTACCATAACGAGAAAGTCACAATCGTGAGTATTTAGAAATTCAGTGGTGAAGTCTCTATTGGTGGCAGTATCAGAAGATAATTCTACAGGACGTTTGTGAAACTGTACCCCTGCTCCAACTGCGATACGGCCCAATGCCTCGCTTTCAGAGTTTACCCAAACACTGTCAAACTCATTTGAGGCCAGCGCCAAGTCTATGGCATAGCGGATTAATGGCTTATCGCCAAGAATTCTTATATTCTTTTTGGGAATACGCTTTGAGCCGAGCCTTGCCGGTATCATCGCGAGCAATTTCATTTGGCGTAAATCTCCTCAATTAACCGCATGAGACGGACCGCGTCGTCGGCTGTTCCATGTAATATTGGGTTGCCGTCCCTAATGGCTTTGACAAATTCATCCACTTCCAAGTACCAGGAGTTATCTGCATCAAAGTAGTAAACTTGTTCACCTGGCATGCCTAGCTTGCCGGTTGTTTGTCCAAGGTCTTTGTACCCTACTCGTACTGTCTCTTCTCCATAGCTACGAGTCGTAGTGTTAAGCCCTTCCAGATGGATATATCCCTCTTCACAAAGCAATTCCAGGCGGAAAATATGCCGCCATTGCGTTGCACTGGAATGGAACATGGCCGGATACCCTTCTACATTTTGCAGCAAAGCCAAGGCATTGTCTTCCATAGGAATCTGCCATACGTAGTTGGCCACAATACTTTTTACAAGAGTAAGGTCACCCATGAAATACAGCAGGAGATCAAGCATATGAATGCCTTGATCTAAAAGTATACCGCCGCCAGCTTGCTCCAGATCGCTACGCCACTGCTTGTCAAAATCCATGGCGCCGGCTTTGCCGTACACGCCTCTGGCGCAAACGACTTTTCCAAACTGGCCGCTATCCAGTAGCGCCCTGGCTTCTAGTACAGAATTGTGCAACCTGTGATTGAAGCCAAACTTTAGCACACAATTTGGAGCGGCTGCTGCGGCATCTGCCATACGGTGCGCGTCAACTGTGTTACGGCCCGGCGGTTTTTCTGAAAAAACATGGCAGCCGCGTTCTAAAGCCAGGCACACAATATCAGGAATGGCGCTATTGTAGGTGCATACAAAAACAGCTTCAGGCTGCTCCGTATCCATCAGTTCCCGCCAATCCGTATAAAAGTTCAGCTCACCGCCATGGTTGTGCTGAGAGTTAATATCGCAAATGGCCGTGAGTTCTAAGAAATATTGTTTTTTTAGGCATTCTTTACGCAACCGACCCATGCGCCCCATACCTATGATTGCTGTTTTCATAGTTTTTTAGCCACAATTTTTACAGTTGAACTCAGACCATGTTTTTGCAGGAATTTTTGAAAATCAGAAAACATGCGTTCATTATATTCAGTGGTCAAGAAACGGGCAAAGAGGTTACCCGCTTCCAGAGCGTCTCGCTGTTTATAGATATGCGCCATGTCGAACATACCCGGCGTAGACGCTTCCAGTACTTTGAACCCGGCTTTTCCCAGAAGCAGACTCAGGCTTTTCACCGAAGGCAGAAAAATATGCTCATAGGGAAAGATATTTTCTGAACTTCCCTTCAAAGTCAGCAGGTCGAAACCGGTACCGATGCGCGTGGTAAGGAACAAGAAACCACCTGGATTCAAAAATACGTTGGCCTGCTGCAGATAGGACAGCGGATGCGCCCTGCGTTGCAGCGTGTCCAGATAAAAGATAGCGTCATAACCATTCTCGCTGTAGCAGTCAGGAGCGACGATGCTGCCCTTGATGTCGGTCAGGGAAATAAGCGGATTTTTACGAATGAGCTTCAATAGCCCCTCGTAGCGAAGGCCTCTGATCAACACCCGCCAGTCACCCTTGCGTAGCGAATAACGGAACAGACGGTGCTCGACCCACTTGAGTAGGCTAATCCAGCTGGAATGCCTGGTTTGCGTGGAGCTTTGCTGGTATTCCTCGCTTCTTCGCAGTTCGGTCAGGAGACTGTTTTTTTCAAAGTCCTTCACCTCCTGGGCTACAACAGGTGCAAAGGTTGTCCAGCATTCTTCGCAGAGAAAATAGCACAAGCCCCATTTTTCGAAAAGACTCTCACTCAGCAATGATGCGCAGACCGGACAGTTAACGGGCGCGCCTGTAGGCTTTTCGGATTTGAGCACAAAGTCCTTGGCAAGGCTTATCTGTTGCTGAAAATAGGAGGAGCGACCATGAAAAGTTTCTTCCATGGCCAGCCCATCGCGTGTTTCATATCCGAACATGCGGATGACCCCGGTAGTCAATGTTGGAATCAAAAAAGAACTCTTCAGCCCTGTTCAACAGGGTGGTACTGGCGCACAGCAGAACGCGGCAAGCACCGTCTTCCAAAGGTACAAGATGCATGGCGCCTCCGGCTGCCAGGGAAACAGCGATCCCGCCCGCAATGTCCCACAGTTTGATGGAGTCTTCGGAATAGGCGTCCACATAGCCTGCCCCTACAAAAGCGGACATTAGCGCTGCCGTGCCAAACATGCGGATCTTCTTGAATGCCTGCACTCGTCGCAGTTGCCGCAGCAAAAAAGCGTCGTCATAGGACTGGTACACGGGAAAGCCGGTAGCAAGACAAGCCTGCGCAAGATCTTCCTGACCCGATGAACTTATGGGCACGCCGTTCAGGCAGGCTCTGCCGGTGGTGACGTTGCCGCTGAAGGTCTGCATCGTTCCCAGGCATCGCACAACCCCCACAAGAGGCTGCAAATTGTCCCACAGAGCCACAGATACGCAGGACAACTCTCGGAGACCACGAAAGTAATTATAGGTTCCGTCAAGGGGATCAACAATCCAGCGCAGACCGTCCTGACGGCCGGACATGCCGGACTCTTCCGCCAAGGTAGGCACCCCGGACGGATCAAGACGCTCAAGAAGAATATCCTCACTCTCCTTGTCGGCACTGAGCTTGATGTCTTTGCCGTCAAGGCTGAGGACAGAAAGGGCGTCTAGACGGTGCAGATGCTCAGCCGCAGCTTGAACAGCGACTTCCGCAAGGGCAAGCTCCTGTTCGTACATCAGATGTCAAGATCCCTGAGCAAATTGTTAACAGCATCAACTTCCATGGCAAGACGGCATTGACGAGTATAGGTGGATATGTGGGGGGTCAGCAGAGCTCGGGGGCAGGAGGCGAGTTTGCCATTATATGGTTCTTCACAGAAAACATCTAGCCAGCAGGACTGGATTTTTCCGCTGTTCAGGCCATCATACAGGGCGTCTTCGTCTACGAGTCCGCCGCGGGCGCTGTTGAGGAGTACCACACCATCGCGCATACGCGCGATTTGCTTCCGTCCGATCAACTTCTCGTTGCCTGAAGCATGGAGGCTGACGACTTCTGCCCAAGGCAAAGCCTCATCCAAAGAATTGTAGTCGGCATCGGCCCAAGGATCGCAAGTTCTTACCTCACTGCCCAGTACAGTAAGCAGGGCAGCGACCTTGCGGCCTATTCGCCCGGCTCCAACAACAAGCACCTTAAGGTCCGTAAGTGAAAAACCTATGGACTTTTCCCACTTCCCCCTATGCACGGCATCGTTGGTTTGGATTATGCCTCTGGCAATGCACAACAGAGCCGCTAGGGTCAATTCCACCACCGCCTCGGTGGGACCGTCCGGAGTATTGGAGACCTTGATGCCCAAACGCCGGCAGGACTCCTGGTCCACATTGTCCATGCCGATGCCAACACGGGCAATGGCCTTGAGTTTGGGACAGGCGACGAGCACCCGCTCGTTCAGGGGTTCCAACCCGGCGATAAGCCCGTCCGCTCCATCAAGATGCCTGATGATTTCGTCTTCGGTGAGTTTGCGCTTGAAAGGGTTGTCTCTAACCTGCAGTCCCAAGTCCAACAACATCTGTGCCGGCCTTGGATCTGCCGCAGCAAAGGACGATGGCCCAATGGCGATAATCAATGCCGGCCTCCAAAGTATCTTTCAAGATACATATCAAGCCAGCAGTGCAGGATGGCGCTGTGCACGGACTCGGCTACACCGTAAGTGGTTGCGGGAACCCATATGGCGAGATCCCCGAGCCTTCTAGATTTGTTGTCGGTTTTCATGCCGGAAAGGGTTACGGTATGGATGCCGTGCTTCCGGGCATATTCCAAGGCTTTGACAACGTTCGGGGAGTTGCCGGAACTGGAAATGGTGACCAGAGTATCTCCTTCTTCCGCAAAGCGTTGCAGTTTGACAAGAAACACATCTTCAAAAGAAAGGTCGTTGCTGATGGCGGTCAGATAGGAAGTTTCGGAAAAATTGACTGTCTTGAGATGAGCATTTTGCAGGGAGTCAAAGCCCATGTGCTCGGCCATGGTCGCGCTTGCACCGTTGCCAGCAAAAAAAAACCGGTTGCCGGACAGCGCCCCTTTGCGCGTTTCATCGATCCAAATATCCATAATCTCCGGCATGGGAAGCTCTTTACCACGCCACGTGCCTATAGCGCCTAGGAAGAAAGAATGTAGTTCATCCGCGTATTGCAAATAATATGAAGCCATGGGTACTCCATTAGCGCTACAAGTTTGCGAATCTTGAGCAACTAAGGCCTGCTAACGCTACAGTCCTTTTGTCCTTTGCCCACGTCAAAAAAGCCTTTTAATTCCGGTCGAGCACCGCAAAAGTGCACTCCCTGCCTAAAAGGGTTTTCTTCCTTGGCAGAGAACAAAATTGCTCGTAGTATTAACAGCCCCTAGGATCGATGAAAAACTAGTGGGCATGCTACGTAAAAACAAATAAATTTGCAATAAAAATTCAGCATAAAAATTTAACAATACCGGTATCAAAGCAAATAGCTGGATATCAGAACGGGATGTCGTCAAAGGATATTCGTGGAAAAATGTTCAACATGGTTCTGCGACTGGCGTTGAAAACAGACACACCCACTTGACAGCAGGCTTCCAGAGCGTAGGCGTATGATTGTTCCAATACATGCGGTTGCGGATCGTGCCAGCGCTCTCCTGGTTTTCTATACGCGTTGTGGAAGTGGTTCTGTTCTCCGCCGTCTATGTACACCCGACCGCACTTTTTCTCAGGCAGAATATAGAAGTGATCCAGGCCAAGCAGGTAAATGGTCTTGAAGCCCATGTAAACCGCCATCTGAATGAGGGAATAGGTTATGGTCGACCCCCACTGCACCCCTTTAGTCATGTCATAGCTGAAACCACCAGGGAAGCCTTCTCCAATTGGGTGGTTGGGAAGATGCCTGTAAAAGAAGCATTCGGAAAGTTTTTTGTGGTGCGTCATGGAGCGCAGTACATTGGTCGAAAACAGCTTAAGCGTACGGTCCATGGACATGATATTTTCCAGACTGTTTTGCACAAGAAGATGGTCTTCACAGCTGTAGTAGCTTGGTCTCCATTGCGTCTTTTCGAATAAAAGGTAAATCTTGTTACATGCAAAAGTATATTCAAAACGAAGTTTTTCCACGTCTTGTAGATTCAGACTAGGTCCACAACCAAGAACAAAGCATCGCTTACCAAGATGCTTGTTACGCAATGTTTCCAGAAGAAAAAGATCGCGGCCATTAGGACGGAATCTGGCAGGAAATAGTTTTTTAGCCACAAAACGCCCAGGCGTGCTCCGGACAATCTTTTGTATAATTTTTTTCACATCCCTCTCCACTGCGCTCCTGAAACAGC
>JAJDJN010000062.1 GCA_030267245.1 Desulfovibrio sp. OttesenSCG-928-A18 | reverse complement strand
CGCATCATTCACAACAAGGCGGGGGTCAATGCGCGCGCGCAGTCTGATGATACAGGGCACCGCTTCCTCGGTGGGCAAGAGTCTGGTCACGGCGGCCCTGTGCCGGATATTCCGGCGTCAGGGTTTTTCCGTGGCGCCTTTCAAGGCGCAGAACATGTCCCTGAACTCCTTCATCACGCCCGAGGGGCATGAAATCGGCCGGGCCCAGGCGGTGCAGGCCGAGGCAGCCGGCATCGAGCCTTCCTCACTGATGAATCCGGTGCTGCTCAAGCCTTGTGCCGAGCATGTGAGTCAGGTCATTGTGCGCGGCCTTGTGCGCTGCACCCTTTCGGCCCGCGAGTATCACGGCTTCCGGGCCGGCCTGCGCGAAGAGGTGCGGGCCGCTTATGAGGAGCTGGCCCGGGCGCACGATCTGATCCTTATAGAAGGCGCGGGCAGCCCGGCGGAGATCAATCTGCGCGAGAACGATCTGGCCAACATGGGCATGGCGGCCATGGCCGACGCGCCTGTGTTGCTGCTGGGGGACATAGAACGCGGCGGCGTGTTCGCCGCCCTGTACGGCACGGTGCGGTTGCTGGAACAGGAGGAGCGGCGGCGCATCCGCCTGCTTGCGATCAACAAGTTCCGGGGCGACCCCGGCATTCTTGAGCCGGGTCTGCGCCAGCTTGAGGGGCTTTTGGGCATCCCCTTTGCAGGGGTGCTGCCTTACGCCGACATACGCATTGACGAGGAGGACAGCCTGAGCGAGCGTCTGGGCGCGGCACGGGGCGCGTTCTGTGAAGCCGGGGAACTGGATATTGCCGTGATCCGGCTGCCCAGGATGTCCAATTATACCGACTTCACAGTCTTCGAGCTTTTTCCCGACGTGCGTCTGCGCTATGTGCAAAGGGCTTGCGAGCTTGGCAGGCCCGATCTGCTGGTGCTGCCCGGGAGCAAAAGCACCCTGGCGGATCTGGCCTGGTTGCGGCGGGGCGGCCTTGCGGCGGCCATTCTCGGCCTTGCGGCCGAAGGCGTCGCCCTGATCGGCATCTGCGGCGGTTTTCAGATGCTGGGCAAAGGCATCCGCGACCCGCACGGGGTGGAGGACGGCGGCGAGGCCCGGGGGCTTGGGCTGCTGGACCTGGAAACGGTATTCGAGGCTGAAAAGCGCACCCGGCGCGTATGCCTGCGTTTGGGCAAGCATGGAGGCCTTCTTGCCGGCAGCGAGGGCATGGAGCTGTGCGGCTATGAGATTCACATGGGCCGCAGCGAAGATGGCCTCCGAAGGGAGGGCGGGGAGGGCAATGCCTGTGCGCCTCTAGGGCGCACCGGGCAAAACGGCGCGGGCAGGGACGGCCTGGTGCACCCCTCGGGCCGCATCCTTGGCAGTTATGTACACGGTTTTTTTGATCATGTACCCTTCACGCGTCTGTTGCTGAACAATTTGCGCAGGGAAAAGGGGCTTGCGCCCCTTGCGCCGCCCCCCATGTCGCACCGGGATTTTCGCCTGAACGAGCTTGACCGGCTGGCGGATCTGGTGGAGGGGCATATGGATCTGGACGCGCTTAAAAGCTGTATCGAGCAATGGCCCGGCAACGGGTAAAAAGCGCAGGGGGTATTTGACAACGCCATCCCGCTCATGGCACATAGTGCCATTGTTCAGCCATTAATCATCTCTGACGGAGGTTGCCATGCGCTTCACCAAGTGGACCGGGATTCTTGTCGCGGCTTTTCTGCTTACGGCTCCCCTTGCCGGCTACGGGGCCCAGACCATAAAACTGGGTATCGGCGGCGCGCACACCGGCGACCTTGCCGGGTATGGGGTTCCCGCCCTGAACGCCGCCAAGCTGGTAGTTGAAAAGGTCAACGCCTCGGGCGGCATCCACGGCATGATGGTGGAAATCGTGCAGCAGGACGACCAGTGCAAGCCCGAACTTTCAACCAACGCGGCCACGAAACTTATTGCCGGCGACATCCGCATCGTCATGGGCCACACCTGCTCCGGGGCCAACAAGGCCGCCCTGCCCCTCTACGAAGACAAAAAAATCGTTTCCATATCGCCCTCGGCCACCAGCCCCGAGCTGACCCAGAGCGGGCGCTTTCCGCATTTTTTCCGCACCATCCCCTCTGACGACGCCCAGGCCCGTCTGGGCGTGGACTTCGCCATCCAGGCCCTTGGGGCCAAAAAAATCGCCCTGCTGCACGACAAGGGCGACTACGGCAAGGGTTACTGCGAATTCGCCAAAAAATTCATTGAAGAAGGCAGCGAAGCCAAGGTGGTCTTCTTTGAAGGCATCACGCCGGGTGCCGTCGACTACTCTTCCGCCGTGCAGAAGATCGCCCGCAGCGGGGCCGACACCCTTATCTTCGGCGGCTACTACCCCGAAGCCTCCAAGCTGGTCACGGCCATTCGCGCGCGCGGCATGAAGATCAACTTTGTGTCCGAAGACGGCGTTAAGACCGAAAAGCTGCTTGAACTGGCGGGCAAGGATGCCGAAGGCGTTTACGCCTCCAGCAACCGCGAATACGGGCACCTGCCCATCACCCAGGAAGCCGTGGCCAGACACAAGGAAGTGTTCGGCACCGAACCTGGCCAGTTCTTCGAGCTTGCCTACGCCGCGACCCAGGCCCTGCTCAACGCGGTGGACAAGGCCGGTGGCGACCAGGACCCCGAAGCGATTATGAAGGCCCTGCGCACGGAATACGTGGAAACCCCCGTGGGTAAAATCCGCTTTGACGAAAGGGGCGACTGCGAAGGCGCCGGCTTTGCCATGTTCCGCGTGGTGGACGGCAAGTTCGTGGACCAGAAATTCGAAGCCAAATAAAGCGGTTTACAAGCTGTTATCACCGGGGAGGCAAGGGCCTCCCCGCTTTTTGCCCTTACCGGATGCGGGAGGCGCGGGGGACAAGCCCCCGCGCCCCGTCCGGAAAGCCCGCGCACTATCCTGGGACACATGAACACTTTTGACGCCATACGTACCTATGTGCTGGAGATTGACTGGCGCTATTTCACCGAACTGGTGTTCGGGGGCCTGACCAAGGGCAGCATCTACGCCCTTATCTCCCTCGGCTATACCATGGTCTACGGTATTATCGAGCTTATCAACTTCGCGCATGGCGAGATCTATATGATCGGCGCCTTTACCGGGCTTATCGCCGCCGGCGTGCTGGGCTATTACGGCTTCCCGGCCGCGGGCATCATCGTCGTGGCCGCGGTGGTGGCAGTTATCTACTGCTCGGCCTACGGCTACACCATTGAAAAGATCGCCTACCGCCCCCTGCGCAGCGCCCAGCGCCTTTCGCCCCTGATCAGCGCCATCGGCATGTCCATCTTTTTGTCCAACTACGTGCTCATCGCCCAGACCCAGGATTTCGTGCGCTTCCCCAAACTGCTGCCGGATATACAGTTTCCCGAATTTTTCCAGGGCATCCTGCGCAGTTCCAGCTTTTTCATCATTGTGACCAGCGCCGTGGTCATGATCTGTCTGACCCTGTTCATCAAGTTCACACGCCTGGGCAAGGCCATGCGCGCCACGGCCCAGAACCGTAAAATGGCCATGTTGCTGGGCATCAACGCCGACCGCATCATCTCGGCCACCTTTATCGTGGGCTCGGGCCTGGCGGCCATCGGCGGCGTGCTCATTGCCTCGCACACGCAGCAGATCAACTTCAACATCGGCTTTATCGCGGGCATCAAGGCCTTTACCGCCGCCGTGCTCGGCGGCATAGGCTCCATCCCCGGCGCCATGCTCGGCGGCCTTGTGCTCGGCTGCTGCGAAAGCTTTGCCACCGGCTATTTTATCTCGGACTACGAAGATATGGTCGCCTTTGCCATTCTTATCCTCATTCTCATCTTCCGGCCTTCCGGGCTTCTCGGCAAGGCCAAGGTGCAGAAGGTGTAGCGCATGAGAGGCATCGTACGCTCGCTTGTGGTCAGCGTCTGGTTCATGGCTCTGACCTTTCCCATCCTCGTCATCCGGGTGGCTCAGGACGGCTCCCTGGTATGGCGCTGGACAAACGCCCTTTTTCTCGGCCTGGGCATCTTCCTGCTCTCCTTTGTCTGGCGCGCCCTGCTGGTGGTCAAGGGCATCAGCAGCAGGGAAGAAGCCGACCTTGACTGGCTCTTCGCCTTTTTCGAACAGCCCCGGCGCAGGGACGTCTGTATCGGCCTGTGCATCCTCGCCCTCAGCCTGGCCCCGCTCCTTGCCGCGCCCTGGCAGCAGGCCGCCGACGCCCTGGCCCATTGGTGGGACTATCTGGGCTCCACGCCCTTTTCCACCATGTACGAACATCTGGGCCAATGGGTTGGCGGCATTTTTTCAGCCGACAGTCCGAAAAAGGCAAGCACGCCCGCGCCCTCGTTTCCCTTTCTCCCGATCTTCTTTTCCCTGGCCCTGGCCCTGTTCGGGCTCAACGCAGGCAGGCGCTGCTTTACGGGCCGGCGCGAGCAATGGCAGGAGCGCATCACAAGCGCGGTCCGCAGCGTGGCCGAGCCCGGCCTGCGCCGCAATCTGACCGTGCTTGCGGTGATCTGCCTGCTGCTGCCCCTGCCCTTTGTCTTTGACGTATACCGCGTCAACGTAATGAGTTCGGCCTTTATCTGGATCATGCTCGGGCTCGGGCTGAACATCGTGGTCGGTCAGGCCGGGTTGCTGGTGCTCGGCTACGTGGCTTTCTATGCCGTTGGCGCCTATACTTACGCGGTGTTCAACGCCAGCTTCGGCGGCGAACTGGTCGGCTTCTGGATGCTGCTGCCCGTGGGCGGCCTGTTTGCGGCCATTGCGGGCATTTTGCTCAGCCTGCCCGTGCTCCGGCTCCGGGGGGATTATCTGGCCATTGTGACCCTGGGCTTTGGCGAAATAGTACGCGTGACCCTTGAAGGCGGCAGCGTTTCCCTTGCGCCCGTGGCCTGGTTCATCTCTCTTTTTACCGATGCGCAACTGCCGGCCTGGCTTACCACCGAGGTGAACCTGGGCGGCCCGGCGGGCATCGGCGGCATCCCCTACCCCACCCTGTTCGGGCACCAGTTCAGCATGCACGGCAGCATTCAGCTTGTGTACTACATTGCCATGTCCATGGCCCTTGTGACCATGGTGGCCGTGGCGCGCCTGCGCGACTCGCGCATCGGGCGTTCCTGGATCGCCCTGCGCGAAGATGAAATCGCCTGCGAAGCCATGGGCATCAACAAAGTGGGGGCCAAGCTCTCGGCTTTCGCCCTTGGGGCCTGCTGGGCCGGCTTCGGCGGCGTGCTGTTCGCGGCCAAAACCACCTTTATCAACCCCAGCAGCTTCACCTTCATGGAATCGGCCCTCATCCTGTCCGTTGTGGTGCTGGGCGGCCTCGGCTCGATTCTCGGGGTGGTGCTCGGCGCCTGTGTGCTCATCCTGCTGCCCGAGTATCTGCGTTCCTTTGATCAGTACCGCATGCTCATTTTCGGCGCGAGCATGGTGCTGATGATGGTCTTTCGCCCCCAGGGCCTGATTACGCCCAAGGCGAAAAAACGCGTCATTGCCGGCGTAAACAACGGCCAGGGGCCGGATGCCGGGCCCAGACTCAGGGCAAGAGCGAAGGAGCCGAGTTGATGGTGCTGCGCAAAAACGGAACAGCCGCCGCCAGGCCCGAGCCCGTGCTGCAGGTCGAGGGCGTTTCCAAACGCTTCGGCGGCCTTTTGGCGCTCTCGGAAGTGGATCTTACCGTAAAACGGGGCGAAATCGTGGCCCTGATCGGCCCCAACGGCGCTGGCAAGACCACTCTTTTCAACTGCATGACCAGCCTCTATACCCCGGATGAAGGCCGGATCAGCCTCACCGACCTTGAGGGCAAAAAACATTCGCTGCCGGGCAAGAAGCCCTTTCAGGTTACGGAACTGGGCATGGCCCGCACTTTTCAGAACATCCGCCTCTTCGCCTCCATGACCGTGCTGGAAAACGTCATGATCGCCCGGCACTGCCGCACCAAGGCCGGCATCCTCGGGGCCCTGTTCCGGCCGCCCGCCACCAGACGCGAAGAACGGGACATTGAAGAACAAAGCTACGCCCTGCTCAACTACATGGGCCTTGCCGCCGTATTTGAGGAGGAAGCGCGCAACCTCTCCTACGGCCAGCAGCGCAGGCTCGAAATCGCCCGCGCCCTCGCCACCAACCCGTACATGCTGCTTCTGGACGAACCGGCCGCAGGCATGAACCCGCAGGAAACGCGCGACCTGCAGAATATGATCCGCCGCATCCGGGACGAGTTTGAACTGTCCATCCTGCTCATCGAACATGACATGAGTATGGTCATGTCCGTGTCCGACCGCATCTATGTGGTTGAATACGGCTGCAATATCGCCGAGGGCACGCCCGACGAGGTGCGCAGCGACCCGAAGGTGATCAAGGCCTATCTTGGAGAAAGCGATGAGTAGCATGCTGCAACTCAAGGGGCTGTGCACCTATTACGGCAATATCCAGGCCCTGTGGGACGTGGACCTCAAGATCGACGAGGGCGAAATCGTCACCCTTGTCGGCGCCAACGGCGCTGGCAAAAGCACCACCCTCATGTCCGTGTGCGGCGTCGTGCCCGTGCGCAGGGGTGAAATACTCTTTGAAGGCAAGGCCATCCAGAACCTGAAGAGCGACCGCATCGTGCGCCTGGGCATCAGCCAGGTGCCCGAAGGCCGCCTTATCTTCCCGGATCTGACCGTCATGGAAAACCTGGAGATGGGCGCCTATCTGCGCAGGGATAAATCCGAGATCACAAAAGATATCAATTACGTATTCGAACTTTTCCCCATACTTGCCAACCGCAGACACCAGAGCGGCGGCACCCTGTCCGGCGGCGAACAGCAGATGTTAGCCATCTCGCGCGCCCTTATGGCCCGGCCCCGGCTCATGCTGCTGGATGAACCCTCCCTGGGGCTGGCCCCCATCATCATCCGCCAGATCTTCGACATCATCCGCATGGTGAACGAACGCGGGACCACGGTCTTTTTGGTGGAGCAAAACGCCAGCCAGGCCCTGAAGGTGGCCCACCGCGCCTATGTGATGGAAACCGGCCGCATCACCCTCAGCGGCACCGGCGAAAAACTGCTGGCCGACAAGACCGTCCGCCGCGCCTACCTCGGCGGCTAGCCCGGATTTTGCGCCAAGCGCAAAATCCGGGCTAGCCGGTTGCGGCAGCAGCCGGCCCGCAAGCGAGCAGCGTAGCGTGCCTTTAGCTCAAAACCCGTTTCGGATTTTGAGCGCATACCAGAAAAGAGGTTTTTTACAATTTGCAGTTCGGTAATGTCCAATAATTTATCGTGCAACATCCTGTTTTACGATGTAAAAACAGCGCGTCAGCGGCATTGGTGCAATATTCAGGCTAGCCCGGAGGCATGGCGTCATGCATAGCTCGTCCGCCCCAAAAAACGGATTGCCGATTCTGGCCGACATTCACCTGCACACCCGCCACTCCCACGGGCAGGCGTCCACGGCGGAGATGCTGCAGGCGGCCAGGGGCAGGGGCCTCTCCGTCATCGGTTTTTCCGAGCATTCCCCGCGCCCGGATGGCTACCGCTACCCCACGGACTACCAGGAAAAACTGCGCCGGGAATTTGGCCAGTACATTGAAGAGGTCACGAAACTGGCCCGGCTGAGCGAGGACAGCAGGGTCACGGTACTGCTCGGCCTTGAACTGGACTATATCCCGGCCAGGGAAGACTACGCGGCCGAACTCAGCCGCTCCCACGACTACGACTATGTCATCGGCGGCCTGCATTTTCAGGACGACTGGGGCTTTGACTACAGCCCGGACGACTGGGCGCGCATGGACGAGGGCGCGCGTTTCGCCGCTTACGAGCGCTATTACCATGACCTGACGGCCATGTGCCGCAGCGGTCTTTTTCATGTTGCCGCGCACCCGGACCTGATCAAGATTTTCAGCATACAGAGCTTTCGCGCCTGGCTGGAACGCCCCGCCGCCATTAAGGCCGTAAGCGCGGCCCTGACAGCCATGAAAGAAGCGGGCGTGATCCTTGAAATCTCATCGGCCGGACTGCGCAAGCCCTGCGCCGAAATATACCCCGGGCCGAAAATCATGAACCTGGCGGCGGCCATGGACCTGCCCATCAGCTTCGCCTCCGACGCCCACTGCATAAACACTCCCGCCCATGCCTTTGACGAACTCGCCCGCTACGCCTGGTCTTTCGGCTACAGACAGCATTTTGTGGTGCAAAAAGGCAAGCGCGTGCCCATGTCCTTTTCCAGGCCCGGCCCCTTTGCCAACGCCGCGAACATAACCCCGTAGCATGGACAGCGGCACCGATTCGCAGCATCCGACCAGCAAAGACAAAAAAAGGCCCGGCGCCGGCCTTTCTGTCGCTTGCGCGGAGCCCCCCGCTTCATGCCCCCTGGTCCGGCTGGACAGGGTCAGCCTTCGCTTTGGCGATATCGAACTTTTTTCCCGCCTTTGCCTCTCTGTGCCCAAAGGCGGGCACCTGGCCCTCACAGGCGCGAACGGGGCCGGCAAATCCACCTTGCTGCGGCTCATGCAAGGGGAGTTAAGACTGCCCCATGTGCCGGCAGACAGAGAACTGAGCGAAGAGGAAAAAGCCGGGTCGCTGCCCGAGGGGCACCCCGGCCGCGTGTACTGGGGCTTTTCAGGCGTGGAAGACCCCTCGGCCCTGGGGCCGCGCGAACACGCCCGCCTGGTCTCACCGGCCCAGCAACGCAATTACCTGCGCCAGGGCTGGGATATCAGCGGCGAGGAGATCATCCTCTCGGGCCTGGACAACGCCCCCATGGTTTACGGGGAACTATCCGAAAGCCTTTACGCGCGCGCCGCCCTGCTGGCTGAAGAGTCCGGGGCCGCACATCTGCTGCAGGCCCACGCTCCGGCCCTGTCCCAGGGGCAGCTCAGGTTGATGCTCATCCTGCGCGCCCTCATAAGCGGCCCGGCCCTGCTGCTGCTGGACGAACCCTTTGACGGCCTGGACGCGCGCAGCCGAGCGCAGGTGCTGAGCGCCGTTGAACTGGCCGCGCACAAGGGCTCCACCCTGGTTGTCAGCGCGCACCGTGCCGCCGATATCCCTCCATTCATCCACACCACGCTACGTCTGAAAGACGGAAAAGCGGACCGTAGCGCCTTTGGGCCGGATGCCTGCGCCAAGGGCCGCGATCTGCAATGCGCTGAACCTGCCCCAGGCCCAGCCGGGACGCAGGATGGCCCGGAAATTACCCCGGCCGGCGCGGGGGAGCCCCCGTCTCATGAGCGCTCCGCAGAGGGCAAGGCCAGCGAGAACCCGCGAACATGGTTCGATAATATCGGGGGCGAAGAGCATGACGCCGCTTGCGTGGGTTCCAAAGGGACAAGGGCCATCGGTCCGCCGGGGGCATGCAGCCGCTGGGCCCTTACCCCTCCGGTTCCCGGCTTTGCCGGCCTCCCGCAATCGGGTTTTGCCGATGCTCTGGCGCGGAAGCGGCAGCCCTTGCTGCGCCTGCTCGGAGTGGATGTTTTCATCGACCGCGCCCTTGTGCTCAGAAACATATCCTGGACCGTGCGCTTTGGAGAGCAATGGCTGGTCTCGGGCCCCAACGGCTCGGGCAAGTCCACTCTGCTGCGCTTGTTATACGGCGATGAGTTTGCGGCCTTTGGCGGCGAATTACGCTGGTGCGGCGGACCGAGGCCGGCCCTGGACGAATTGCGGGCCTCGGTGGCTTATGTGTCTGATCGTCTGCAGCACGAGTATGACCATGATCTTCAGGCGGAAGAAGTGGTGATTTCCGGCCTGCGCGGCAGTATCGGGCTCTATGCCGGGGCAAGGGACGAGGAGCGCGCCCTGGCGCGGCTGTGGCTGGAGCGCATGGGCGTGGGGCCGCTTGCCGGAAGGACGTTTCATTCCTTGTCCAGCGGGCAGGCGCGCAGGGTGCTCCTGGCGCGCGCCCTGGCTTCCTCGCCGCCGGTGCTGCTGCTTGACGAGCCCTGCTCTGGTCTGGACCGGCCAGGCCGGGAACGCTTTTTAAGCGCCCTGCCCCTGCTGGCGGCGCGGGGGGTAAGCATCATAATGGTTTCGCATCATGAGGGCGACAAGACGCGGCTGTTCACGCACGAACTGCGCCTGATCGACGGCGAAGTCCAATACGTCGGCCCGAGGTAGGGCGTTGTGGGTGCCTTGGGCGGCCAAAGGGG
>JAJDJN010000061.1 GCA_030267245.1 Desulfovibrio sp. OttesenSCG-928-A18 | reverse complement strand
CAAACGCGGGCCAGGGCAAGAAAAATAACGCTCCGGAAGCAGCCAGTGAAAAACATCATCCGCCTTCTCTGGTGGGCCACCTATATTGTGGGCGCCCTCATCCTGCAGCAGCAGATCCCAGGCGTAGACGCGCTTGTGCCGGGCTTTTTGCTGTCGCTGCAGGATAAAAAACGCTGGCAGACCTTCTGGCTCTTTCTGCTTTTCGTGCTCATACAAGAAGGCGCCGGCAGCATCGGCTTTGGCGGCGCCATCCTCTGGTACGGCGGGCAGATCGTATTCTTCCGCCTCAGCCAGCGTCTTTTTGTGGCCGACAACATCCTTTTCGTGCTCATGCTTTCGGCAAGCCTCGGCGCCTATCACTGCGCCCTGACCCTGTTCATCTGCGCGGTACAGAAAATCCCCGTGGACCTGTTTTTGCTGATCCGCGAAAGCATTATCCAGGCCATCATCATCCCCGCCATCTGGGGCGTGGCCTATCTGTCCAGACCCAAAGCGCTTGTGCGCAATACATGAAGTTCCCGCCATGGCAATAGAAGTCGGATCAGACGGATATCAACCTTCACGAATCGGGCTGTTCCTCCTGTACGGCCTGGTGGCTTTTCTGTTTCTGCTTTTCATCCTGCGTTTCTGGTACCTGCAAATCCTGCGCGGCGAGGAGTTCGCGCAAAAGGCCCATGCCAACAGAACGCGGCAGGAACGCATTTTTGCCACACGCGGGGTTATTTTTGACGCCAAGCAGCGGCTTCTGGCGGAAAACCGCCCGGCTTACGTCATATCCCTGATCCGGGAGGACTGCCCGGATATCCCGGCCACGCTGGCCCAGGTCAGCCAGTGGACCGGGGCGCCCCTTTCCGTGATCCAGGCGAAATTCCAGCAGGATTCGCAGCGGATCAAGAGCTTTCAGCCCCAGATCATCGCCACGGACGTACCCTTTGAAAAAGTGACCGACATCGAGCAGCAGATATTCCAGTGGCCTGGCCTTTCGGTGGAAACGCGCCAGCGGCGCTACTATCCGCACGGTCCGCTCTTTGCGCACATCCTGGGCTATGTGGCAGACGCGGGGGAAAAGGAGCTGCGCGCCGACGACCAGCTGGCCCTTGGCGATACCGTGGGCGTGCAGGGCCTTGAACTGGTGCTGGAAAAACGCCTGCGCGGCAAAAAAGGCCAGAACAGCGTGGAAGTGGACGTTCTGGGCCGGCAGTTGGAGAAAAGGCAGGAAGTTCCGCCCCAGGCCGGTGAAAACATCACCCTTTCCCTTGATATCGACCTGCAACGGGCGGTTTCAGAGGCCCTGGGCGACGAAGCGGGGGCCGTTGTGGTCATGGAGCCGGACTCGGGCAAGCTGCGCGCCCTGGTCACGCATCCTTCTTACGACAACAACGCCTTTACCACCACCTTGTCCAAAAAAGACTGGGCCGCGCTGGTGGAAGACCCCCGCCATCCCTTGCAGAACAGGGCCATACAAAGCGTGTACCCGCCGGGATCCGTGTGGAAGCTGATGATGGCCGGGCTTTTTCTCGAGCAGAAAATCGACCCCAAGGCCACGGTCATCTGCCACGGGCAGGTCACATTGGGTTCGCATACCTTTCGCTGCTGGAAAGGGGGCGGGCACGGGGCCATGAACATGCTGCAGTCCCTGATTCATTCCTGCGACGTCTACTATTATGAAATGGCCCAAAAGGTGGGCATTGACAATATCGAACGCTTCGGCAAGGCTTGCGGCTTCGGCGCGCCCACGGGCATTGATCTGCCCCACGAGCGTTCCGGCCTGGTCCCGGGCCGGCGCTGGAAAACGAACCGCTTCGGCGAGCCCTGGCAGGGGGGCGAAACCCTGAACGTTTCCATCGGCCAGGGCTATACTTTGGTCACGCCCCTGCAGATGGCCGTATATGTAAGCGCCCTGCTCAACGAGGGCAAACTGCTCAAGCCCAGCCTGATCGAGGAAGAAGAGCCGGAAGTGAGAAGCCTGCTGCCCATGCCGCCCTCGCACAGAAACTTCATTCTTGAAGCCATGCGCGTGACGGCCTTTTCCGGAACGGCCAGGCGCATCAGCCGCCCGGACGCCATCATGGGCGGCAAGACGGGCACCGCGCAGGTGGTGCGCATAGGCGAGCGCAGGCTCAAGAAACATGAAATGAGCTATCAGCACCGGGACCACGCCTGGCTTGCCTCCTGGGGCATGAAAGACGGCAAGACCTATGTCGTGGTGGTCATGGTGGAGCACGGAGGGGGCGGCAGCGCCGTGGGAGGCCCCATAGTGGCCAAGGTATACGAAGCGCTTTTCGGCCCGGTGCCGACGGTGGACGGTCCGGGCACGCTCTACCAGCGTTCGCCCTTTGCAGTGGACGGGGCCGAGAGCAACCGGCGGGGGGGCCAGCGATGAGCGCCATGGACAGGCGGCTTATCACCCACGCCAACTGGAGCCTGCTCGGCTTCACGGCCGTGCTTTTTTTCGTGGGCGTGGCCAACCTCTATTCGGCCAGCGGGGTGCGCATAGAAGACGGCATTCTGGTGGCTCCGTATTTTCAAAAGCAGCTTGTCTGGGGGGCCGTGGGCCTTGGCTGCATGGCCGGCGTCACCCTGTTCGACTACCGCCATCTCAGAGCCCTTTCCATTCCTTTTTTCGTGTTTGCCGTCTTTTTGCTGCTGCTCGTGCCGCTTATGGGAAAAACTGTTTACGGCGCCACGCGCTGGCTGGACCTTGGTTTTTTCAACCTGCAGCCCAGCGAGGTGGCCAAGGTGGCCACCCTCATTCTGACCGCCTCCATGCTCTCGCGCTTCAAAGACACCCTGAAATGGGGCGACCTCTTTTTCACCCTTGCCGTGGGGGCCATACCCTGCGCCCTGATTTTTTTGCAGCCGGACCTCGGCACCACCCTTCTGCTCTTTTTTCTTATCGGCGGCATCATACTTTTTCACGGCCTGAAGAAATATGTGTTCAAGACCTGCTGCATCGTCCTGCCCCTGACGCTGCCCCTGGGCTGGTTCGTGCTCAAGGATTACCAGAAAGAGCGCATCCTAACCTTCCTCGACCCCTCGCGGGATCTGCAGGGCGCCGGCTACCATATCACGCAGTCGCAGATAGCCATCGGTTCCGGGCAGTTATGGGGCAAGGGCTTTCAGGGCGGCACGCAGAGTCTTTTGCGCTTTCTGCCTGAAAAGCATACGGATTTCGCCGTGGCCGTGTTCAGCGAGGAATGGGGTTTTCTTGGCTGCACGGTGCTTTTGGCCTTGTTCTGCTGCTTTTTATTGTGCATAATCAACACCGCCCGCAGCGCCAAGGATCACTTTGGCAGTACCTTGTGCGCCGGGGTTTTTTTCTATTTTTTCTGGCAGGTACTGATCAATATCGGCATGGTGGTGGGCCTGATGCCCGTTGTGGGCGTGCCACTGCCCTTCATCAGTTACGGCGGCACGGCCACCATCGTGAATTTCATCATGCTGGGGCTGGTGCTGAACGTATCCATGCGCCGTTTTATGTTCAAAATAAATTAGAGTTTGCCGCGTGCGGGCCCGGCCCGCCGTGAAAGGCGGCCGGCACATTCCTTTCATACAAGCGCTGCACAGCGCACGAAGCCTTGGGAGCTAAGAACATGGCCAAAGACGACTTCACAGCCTTTCTCGGACCGGGAACGGACTTTCAGGGACAACTGAATTTCACGGGCATTGTCCGTGTGGATTGCCGCTTTGTGGGCAACATCAAATCCGACGGCAAACTCATTCTTGCCAAAGACGCCAATGTGGAAGGCACGGTCACCGTGGGCGAGCTTGTGGTCCATGGCGCGCTCAACGGCGAAATTATTGTGACAAAACGCACAATACTGCACCAGGGCGCCCGGGTTACCGGCACCCTGACCACCCAGACCCTGGTCATGGAAGACGGCGCCCTTTTGCAGGGCGAACTGCACATGGGCAAGGACGCCAAAAAGGGCAAAAACGCCGTGGGCGCGCACCACCTGAACTCGCAGACGGAGCACAACGTTCCGCTTATCGACGCCACGGTCAAGCAATAGGGCGCATTGCGCCCCGGCCGGGCAGGGACGCCAGCGCCGACACCGGCGGCGCGCCTTTTTTTCCCGGGAGCGCACTTCTTGTTTTTTGCTCCAGCCCGATGTGAAAAAATACACTAGATATCTCAACCCATATATTTTACTAACAAAAGCCCGAAGGAAAAAGCCTTTACAAAATAATCGGCTTCAGATACTGTTCCGCAGACGTTGAGCAATACTTCACAATCTCAGAAGGGAGTGTAACCATGGGAAATATCATCGCATTGGATTCCACATTATTTATCCAAATGGTGAACTTTCTCATCACCATAGTGGTGCTCAATTTCCTCCTCATCAAACCCATCCGCGAGCAGATCGCCGCCCGCAGTTCCTTCACCGCCAGCTACACAGCCGACATTGAAAAATTCAATTCCGAAGCCTCCGAAAAAATCGCGGCCTACCAGGCCGCTCTCGCCGAAGCCCGCAACCAGGCTTCGCTAAGCCGTGAAGCGATCAAGGCCGAGGGCGCGGCAAAAGAGCAAGAGCTTATCCAGAGCGCTCATGCCGATGCCCAGAAATTCCTTAGCGAGGCCAAGGCGGACACCGCCCGGCAAGTCAAGGAAGCCACCAAGGCCCTGAACGCCCAGATCAACGGCTTTGCCGCAAAAGCACTGGCAAAGATTCTCGGATAACTTACGCGCCGCATCAGCGGCAGGAGGTTTTCGCGTGCAACGTTTGAAAATTATTTTTCCCGCATTCTGTTTTCTGCTCCTTTCCGCCACCCTGGCCATCGCATCGGAAGAGCATGAAGAATCCTGGTCCAACCTGGCTTTCCGCATCGTCAACATAATCCTCTTTGTCGGCGTCATCTATTACTTCTTCGGCAAGAAGATTGTCGGCTTCTTCAAGGGTCGCACCGAGGGCATCGCCTCGGAAATCGCCACCCTGGAGCAGCGCAAGGACGAAGCTTTGAAGAACCTGGCGGATGTGGAAAAAAGCATCGCCAACCTCGAAGAAGAGCGCAAGGCCATTCTGGCCGAATACAGCGCCCAGGGTGAAGCCCTGAAGGCCTCGATCATCGAACAGGCCGAGAAGGCCGCCCTGCAGATCGCGGCCCAGGCCAAAAGCACCGCTGAAAATGAAATAAAAACGGCCGTTGAAGCCATGCGCGCTGAAATGGCCGATAAAGTTGTCGAGGCCACGGAGAAGCTTCTTGTCAAAAAGCTCTCCGCAAGCGAGCATACCAAGCTCGTTGACAAATATTTAACAAAGGTGGTGCTCAATTGACCGGCAATATCGTAGCGCGCAGATATGCCCGAGCGCTTTTTGCCCTGGGCATTAAAACAGGCGTGCCGGAACTTGAGAGCTATGCCTCCTCCCTTGGAGCATTGCGCGAGGTTCTGGCGCAGTCCCCCGATCTGTCCCGCGCTTTTCGCAACCCCATCTTCACGGCTGAAGAGCTGAAGAAGGTGATCAAAAAACTTGCGGCAAAGCTGAAGATTTCGGGCGCCATTTTGAACTTTTGCCTGCTTTTGGCGGACAAGGGCCGCCTGCGTGAGCTTGGCGGCATTGCCGACGCTTTTGACGCCCTCCTGGATCAGGAAAAAGGCGTACTGCGCGGCGAACTGCTCACAGCCGTTCCCCTGGACAACAACAAACAACAGGCTGTGCTCAAGCAGCTTGAGAAAAAAGCCAAACGCACCCTGGTGCTCGAGTTTGGCGTGTCCCCTGAAATTCTCGGAGGCGTTGTGCTGAAGGTGGGCGACCAGGTGATGGACGCCAGCTTGCGCGCGCAACTTTCCATCCTCAAAGACACCATCAAGAGGGGTGAATAGGGCCATGCAGATTAAAGTCGAAGAAATCAGCAAAATTATCGAAGGTCAGATCCAGAACTACGAGCAGCGCGTAGAAATGAGCGAAACCGGCTCCGTGCTCTACGTGGGTGACGGTATCGCGCGCGTCTACGGCGTAAGCAACGCCATGTCCATGGAACTGCTGGAGTTCCCCGGCGGCCTGATGGGCATGGTGCTCAACCTGGAAGAAGACAACGTCGGCGTGGCCCTGCTTGGCGACGACACCAACCTCAAGGAAGGGGACCCGGTCAAACGCACCGGCCAGATATTCTCCGTTCCCGTCGGCGACGCGGTCATGGGCCGCGTGCTCAACCCCCTGGGCCAACCCATTGACGGCCTCGGCCCCTTGGCCGACACCAAGATGCTGCCCGTGGAAATCAAGGCCCCCGGCATCATCGCCCGCAAAAGCGTGCACGAGCCCATGCCCACCGGCATCAAGGCCATCGACGCCATGACGCCCATCGGCCGCGGCCAGCGCGAACTGATCATCGGCGACCGCCAGACCGGCAAGACCGCCGTGTGCCTCGACGCCATCCTGGCCCAGAAAAACACCGACATCCATTGCTTCTATGTCGCCATCGGCCAGAAAAAGGCCAACGTGGCCCTGGTGGCCGACACCCTGCGCAGGCACGGCGCCATGGAATACACCACCATCATTTCAGCCACGGCCTCCGAGCCCGCCGCCCTGCAATACATCGCGGCCTATTCCGGCTGTGCCATGGCCGAATTTTACCGAAACAACGGCAAGCACGCCCTGATCATCTACGACGACCTTTCCAAACAGGCCGTGGCCTACCGCCAGATGTCCCTGCTGCTCCGCCGTCCTCCGGGACGCGAAGCTTTCCCGGGCGACGTGTTCTACCTGCACTCGCGCCTGCTTGAGCGCTCGGCCAAAATGAGCGACGAACAGGGGGCAGGCTCCCTGACCGCGCTGCCGATCATCGAAACCCAGGCCGGGGACGTGTCCGCGTACATTCCGACCAACGTTATCTCCATCACCGACGGACAGGTGTATCTTGAACCGAACCTGTTCAACGCGGGCGTCCGCCCGGCCATCAACGTAGGCCTCTCCGTATCCCGGGTGGGCGGCGCGGCGCAGATCAAGGCCATGAAACAGGTGGCCGGCTCCCTGCGCCTGGACCTTGCCCAGTACCGCGAACTGGCGGCCTTTGCCCAGTTCGGCTCCGACCTGGACAAATCCACGCAGCAAAAACTCAACCGTGGCGCGCGGCTGGTGGAACTGCTCAAGCAGCCCCAGTACCAGCCCATGGTCGATTATGAGCAGGTGGTGTCCATCTACACAGCCACCAAGGGCTTTATGGACGACATCCCTGTCGACCAGGTGCGGGCCTTTGAATCCGCCCTGCTGGAATTCATGCGCTCCTCCAAGAGCGCCCTGCTCAAAGAAATCGGAGAAAAGAAAGCCCTTGACGCTTCCATTGAAGAAAAGCTGCAGGCGGCTATCACGGAGTTCAAGAAGGATTTCAAGGCCTAACCTCTGGAGGCGTGAATGGCTTCTCTCAAAGATGTCAAAATAAAGATCGGCGGGGTCAAAAAGACCAAGCAGATCACCAAGGCCATGAACATGGTCGCCTCCGCGAAGTTGCGCGGCGCTCAAGCGCGCATTGAACGCTTCCGCCCCTATGCGGACAAGTTCTTTGACATGCTGAGCGATCTGGGCGGGCAGTCGGAAGACGCGGCCCACCCGCTTCTTGCAGCCCGTGACGAGGTAAAGACCACCGGCATTGTGCTTGCCACTTCGGACCGCGGTCTGTGCGGCAGCTTTAACGTCAACATCATCTCCGCCGCGCTCAAGTTTGCGGCAAGCAAAAAGAGCGAAGGCAAGGAAGTCAAGTTTTACTGCGTGGGCAGAAAGGCCCGCGATGCGGTCAGAAAGCTCGGCTACGACTTCCCCATGGCCATTGTCGGTCAGATGAACAGTCTGGATTTTACCCTGGCCTCAAGCATGGGTATGAAGATCATGGACGATTTTCTGGCCGGCGTCCTGGATGAGGTCGTCATGTTCTATGGCGAATTCGTCAGCCTGGCCAGACAGATACCCAAAAGCCTTTCCCTGCTTCCGGTGGCTTCAGGAGCGGCCAAGGCCGCTGAAAATGAAGATGCGCCGCAGGCCCGGGCCAAAGAGTATATCTATGAACCCGAAGTGGAAGGCCTTTTGGCCGAGCTCTTGCCCAGATTTGTAAAAGTGCAGGTCTACCGCGGACTTCTTGATACCTCCGCCAGCGAGCATGCTGCACGTATGACGGCCATGGACAACGCCACAAGAAACTGCGACGAAATGATCACCGCCCTGACCCTGCTCTACAACAAAACGCGTCAGGCGGCCATTACCACTGAACTTATTGATATCGTGGGCGGCGTTGAAGCGCTTAAAGGATAACAAGGGAGCGTGACGGAAATGAGTGCAAACATTGGCAAAATCGTGCAGGTTATCGGCGCGGTTGTGGACGTGGAGTTTCCCTCCGGCAAACTTCCCAATATCCTCAACGCGCTGAAATTGCAAAACCCCAACAACACCGATGCGCCGGAACTTATCTGCGAAGTGGCCCAGCACCTGGGCGACAACGTGGTGCGTACCATCGCCATGGACTCCTCCGAAGGTCTGGTGCGCGGCATGCCGGTTGAAGACACCGGCCAGCCCATTACCGCGCCTGTGGGCAAGGCGTCCCTCGGCCGCATCATCAACGTTGTGGGCAACCCCGTGGACGAACTCGGCCCGGTCAATGCCGAAAAACGGCTGCCCATTCACCGCCCGGCCCCGGCCTTTACCGACCAGAACACCAAGGTGGAACTGCTGGAAACAGGCATCAAGGTCGTCGATCTTCTGATCCCCTTCCCCAAGGGCGGCAAGATGGGCCTCTTTGGCGGCGCCGGCGTGGGCAAGACCGTTATTCTCATGGAAATGATCAACAACATCGCAAAGCAGCACGGCGGTCTCTCCGTGTTCGCCGGTGTTGGCGAGCGTACCCGGGAAGGGAATGACCTGTACTACGAATTCAAGGAAGCGGGCATTCTGGAAAAGGCCTCACTTGTGTACGGCCAGATGAACGAACCCCCCGGAGCCCGTTCGCGCGTCGCCCTGACCGCCCTCACCTGCGCGGAATACTTCCGCGACGAGGAGGGACAGGACGTGCTGCTCTTCATTGACAACATATTCCGCTTCACTCAGGCCGGCTCCGAAGTGTCCGCGCTGCTCGGGCGCATGCCTTCCGCCGTGGGTTATCAGCCCACTCTCGGCACCGACCTCGGCGCCCTGCAAGAGCGCATCACCTCGACCAACAAGGGCTCCATCACCTCGGTGCAGGCCGTGTACGTGCCCGCCGACGACCTGACCGACCCCGCACCGGCCACCACCTTCTCGCACCTGGACGGCACCCTTGTGCTTTCCCGCCAGATTGCGGAACTGGGCATCTACCCGGCGGTGGACCCGCTGGACTCCACCTCCCGCATCCTTGACCCGCAGGTGGTGGGTGACGAACACTACAGCGTGGCTCGCGGCGTGCAGCAAATCCTGCAGAAATACAAGGATTTGCAGGACATCATCGCCATTCTGGGCATGGATGAACTTTCGGACGACGACAAGCTCACCGTTTCCCGCGCCCGCCGCATTCAACGCTTCCTGTCCCAGCCTTTCCACGTGGCGGAAGTGTTCACGGGTACCCCCGGCCAGTATGTGAAGCTGGAAGACACCATCAAAGCCTTCCGCGCTATTTTGAACGGAGACTATGACCATATGGGCGAAGCCGACTTCTACATGGTCGGACCCATCGAAATGGTTGAAGAGAAGTACAAAAAGCGCATGGCTGAACAATAAGGAGGGATCATGGCATCACTCCAACTGGAAATAGTGACCCCGGACCAGCTCCTGCTCAGCAAAGAGGTGGATTACGTGGGCGCACCGGGGCTTGAAGGCGAGTTCGGGGTTTTGCCCGGGCATATTCCCTTCATATCCGCTCTGGCCATCGGCGGCCTGTATTACAAAGCTGACGGAAAGACGCGCTTCGTCTTTGTCTCCGGCGGTTTTGCGGAAATATCCGACGACAAGGTCACCGTGCTTGCGGAAAGCGCCGAAGAAGCCGAAAATATCGACTTCGCCCGCGCGGAACACGCCCGCAAACGCGCCGAGCAACGCCTGGCCGAAAAGGCGGCGGACCTGAACCAGGGCCGTGCCCTGGCTTCCCTGACCAGGGCCTCCATCCGCCTTTCCCTGAGGGGACGCAGTTGATTAAGGGCCGGTAAGGACCAGACACAAAAACAAAAGGCGCTCTTTTCCAGAAGA
>JAJDJN010000060.1 GCA_030267245.1 Desulfovibrio sp. OttesenSCG-928-A18 | reverse complement strand
TCCCTAGCCCAGCTTGTAATGCCGATGCTCCAGCGTAGGCGAATAGCCGCTCACGCGCAAGGCTTGGGCCATGGCCTCCGCCACTGCCACCGAGCGGTGCCTGCCGCCTGTGCATCCAATGGCAACGGTCAGCCGGTAACGCCCTTCCTGTTCATATTGCTGCAGAATATATACCATAAAATCCTGAAAGCGTGAAAAAAACTCCTTGCCGGGATCGCGGTCCAGGACAAAGGCCGCCACCGGCGCGTCCAGGCCGGACATGGGGCGCAGTTGCGGATCAAAATACGGATTGGGCAAAAAGCGCAGATCAAACACCATATCCGCCTCGGAAGGGGTGCCGTACTTGAAGCCGAAACTTATCAGGTGGATGCGTAAATTTTTGTCCAGGCTGCTCAGTTGCTTCCATTTGTCCTGGATGGCCCGGCGCAAATCATGAATGGAGTGGCTGGAGGTGTCAATGACCAGATCCGCCAGTTTGCGCAGCCGCTTCAGGCTTTCGCGTTCCTGTTCCAGGGCCTGCTCCAGTCCGAGACCCTCTTTTTCAAGAGGGTGCGGGCGCCTGGTGGTGGCGTAGCGTTTGAGCAGAATATCGGAACTGGCCTCAAGAAAAAGGATTCTGGGGGTGAGTCCCTGCTTTTGCATCTGGCCCAGGGCCTGCTCATATTCATGCGAAAAGGATTTCTGGCGCAGATCCATGCCCAGGGCGATGCCCTTGTAATGCGACAGTTCTTCGCCTTCGGCCATGGCCACCAGTTGCGGGGCCAGTTCCGCCGGCAGCCCGTCCACAGTGAGAAAGCCGAGATCCTCAAACACTGACAGGGCCGTGCTTTTGCCCGAGCCGGAAAGACCGGTTACGATCACCGCGGGCAAGCCGGTGGCGCCGAAAGGCGCGCTCATGGCGCTGCCGGCAGCCGTTGTCCCCTGCCTGTTTTTGTCCGCCGTGCCGGCGTCACTACTCATACGCTGAACCGCCTTAAGGCCTTTGGCATTGATAATCTGGACCGACCATATGAGGGGGTTCGGGGGAAGTCATTTCCCCCGAGCGGGGTCCGGGGCTGCCGCCCCGGAAACTCAAGGTTCCGTAATCGTCTGCCACAGTTGGGAGCGCCCCTGCGCGTTCATGGCATCGGCCCGAAAGAGCGGATCCTTTACCCGCCTGGCGATCTGCGCAAGCAGGCGTAAATGCGAGCCGGGTTCATTTTCAGGAGCGAGTATGAGAAAGAACAGGTGAACCGGCTCCTTGTCAGGGGCCTTGAACTCGATGCCGCCCACGCTTCTGCCCACGGCAAGGGCAAGGCGCCCGAGCCCGTCGATTTTGCCGTGGGGGATGGCCACCCCATCCCCCACGGCCGTGGAACCGAGCGCTTCGCGTTCCTGTAAAATGGCGAGCACTTCCGCCCCATTGAGCTCAGGGTGCAAGGCCAGAAGCGGCTCTATCAACTCCGAGAGCACCGCGGTCTCTGAAAGTGCCGTCAGTTCCGGCAGGACCGCATTTTCGGGCAGAAACTCCTTCAGATTCATATCCCTGTCATTGCAGCGGGTCGATCAGTCCGAAACCGCCCTGCTTGCGCCGGTAAATAACGTTTATCCGATCGTTTTCAGCATTGAGAAAAACCAGAACCACATCCTCATCCCGCTGCGCGAGTTGCAGGGCTGCTTCTTCCGCAAACATGGGCTTGGGCTCCACGATCTCTTCCTCAATCAGCGGGGGCGCGACATCGGCGTCCGCATCGTCCGCATCGGCAGGGGCAAGGCCCTCCTGTATCGCCGCCCTGCCCGCGTTGCGGCGCTTTTCCTTCATTCGCTCGGCGTGCTTTTTCAACTGCACTTCAAGCTTGTCCAGAACCATATCCACGGTCGCGTACATGTCGGACGACTGTTCCACCGCTGATACGGATATGTTATCGCCGGAAAATTGCACGTCGGCCTTATGACGAAATTTATCAACAGTCAGAACGACGGTCATTTCAACATTTTCCGCCTTGTGCACAAAACGGCCCAATTTTTCAAAACGCCTGGAAGCATAGCGGCGCAAATGATCCGACGGCTCAAAATTTTTGAAAGTCATGGCGATGTTCATGCAATCCTCCCTGGATAAGGGTCATTACGCGATCTTCACGCCTTTACGGCTGTAGGGGCGTGACGTCACAGCAAAAAATTTCACACTCAAAGCTTTCATTCTATAGTCACTATTGCGGTTCTTGCACTGAAAAATGCCTCCGGCGGCCAAAGGGCCGCTGCCCTGTTCTGGAACAAATTCACTTTGAAATTGTATTTGCCCTGCAAGGATTTGTCCCCAAATCTTTGCCCTGAAACGCTCTAAAAAAAGGCCCGTCGTTTGGAAGACGAGGGGATGTCCAGCGCGGTACGATACTTGGCCACCGTGCGCCGGGCGATATTGACCTTGAGTTCTTCCTTGAGCAGTTCTCCGATGCGTTCGTCGCTCAGGGGATCCTTCGGGTCCTCCGCGTTAATATACTTTTTGATCAGGGCCTTGACGCTTTCAGAGCCTACCTCGCTTCCGTCGTCCAGCGACAGGGCACTGTTAAAGAAGAACTTTAACTCGTAGATGCCAAAAGGCGTTGCCGCGTACTTGTTGGAGGTGATGCGGCTGACCGTTGATTCGTGCATGTTGATATCATCGGCAATATCCTTGAGAATCAACGGTTTCAAGCCGGAGACTCCGTTGAGGAAAAAGTCGTGTTGAAAGCGCACGATGCTTTCCATGACCTTGTAAAGGGTGCGTTGGCGTTGGTGCAGGCTTTTGATAAGCCAGGAGGCGGAGCGCATTTTTTCTTGAAAATACTCCTTGTCCGCATCATTTGCCGCCTGCAGGCTGTCTTCATACAGGGAGGACAGGTGCAGTTGCGGCAGCCCGTCGTCATTCAGGGCGATAATGAACTCGCCGTCCATGCGGTAGACAAACACATCCGGAGCCACATAGGCCGGCTCGCCTCCTCCGAAGCTTGCGCCGGGTATGGGATCAAGACCTTGAATGAGGTCCAGGTATTCCTTCAGATCCTCCGGCGTCAGTTTGAATTTACGCAAAATTGGCTTGTAGCGCTTGGCTTCCAGATCTTCCAGATGCTCGGTAATCAGCGAGACAAGGACCGGATCCCGGTCATATTTCAGCACTTCAAGCTGGACCATTAGACATTCCTGCGGGCTGCGCGCGGCCACTCCGACGGGGTCAAAGCGCTGCACAAGCTTGAGAACCTTTTCAACCTCCTCGGGCTTGGCGCCCGCAAGCAGGGCAAGCTCCTGGATCGATGCGCACAGGTAGCCGGATGAATTCAGGTTTCCAATGATCACATCGCCAATGCCCATTTCCTTTTCACTGAGGCGGGAAAGGCGCAGTTGCCAGCTCAAGTGCCCTTCCAGGGTCGGCTTGGCGGAATAGCGGGCCTCAAAACCGAGGCTTTCTTCCGCGCTTTCGCTTTCGCGCACCGTGGACTGGCGGGAGGTGCTGGAAAAATCGCCAAGATAGTCTTCCCAATCGGCGTTGCGGGCCGCTTCCTTGCTGTAGGCGTCCGTGTCCTCGGCAATCTGGGGGCGGCTTTCCTGCTGTACAGCCGGGCTTTCTTCAATGCTTTCCTCAAGAAAAGGGTTTTCAAGAAGCTCCTGTTGCACTGTTTCCAGCAACTCCATGCGCGACAGCTGCAAAAGCTTGATGGCCTGCTGCAGTTGCGGCGTCATGACCAGTTGCTGGGTCAGTTTCAGTTGCTGTCGTAATTCCAGAGCCATGCACTATCCTCAAACAATATTCCTGCTGTCCGTCATCGCCTGTCTGCGCTTACAGCTTTGTTTCATTACTGATTTTCATTCATAATGCCACACAACGCTCCTTTATGCAAGCACTGTGCCTATCTTTGTAAAATAAAAATCAACGCCCGCTTACGCGCCGAAGGGCGCGTAAGGGGGCGGGCCTGTGTGCTCCTGCGGCCAAAGGAACGCCGCTTTTGCAAAAGCCGGGCAAAGGCATCATGCCCCCTGCCTCATATCGGTCGAATCGTGTTGGCGGCTGCCGGCCCTGTGCAAAGCCCGGCTTTACGGGTTATCATCAATCAAGGGGGCCGCGTTTCATTGTGCCGCGTTCTTTGCGCAGTTGATTGCCGCCTCTTCAAGCCGCTCCAGCATGTATGCCTGCAAGACGCGCCCCGTCTCGCCCCCAGTCTGGCCTTTTGTCTCGCCCCCTGTCTTACTCTGGTCGGGGGCGATATCGAAGCAAAGGGCGTCTTCACCCAAAAGGCCGCCTGGCACAATGTCGCCGCGCTCCTCCGGGTCGCTTGTCAGATCAGCGTAAAAACAGACGGACAGCCAGCGTTCTTCGGGCTGGTCGTCAATAATGTCAATCAGAACGAACAGGGGCCGCGCCGCGTCCTTGCGCAAAGCGCGCAAGGAATGGCTGACCCCGGGGCGTCCCCTGTATTCAAGGCTCACGCCGTCCATGCCCTCCAGGCGCCGGCGCATGGCCGTAAACACAGCCTTTACCCCTTTGGGGTCCACAGTCCATTGCTGCAAAAAGGCATTCAGTTCCTTGTGCATTTTTACTCCATATCTGTTGCGGATTCCGGCTGCCGGGGCTTTGCGCGCCAAGGCTCAGGGGCGCTTTTTTTCCAGCACGAGCAGGTTTTCCACATGCGGCGTATAGGGAAACATGTCCACAGGCTGGCTTAACACCGGCTGCCATGCAGGCGACAACAGGCCCACATCCCTGGCCTGCGTGCCCATGTCGCAGGAGATATACAACATGCGCCCGGCAGGGCTGCCAAGCAGCATATCAATAACCCGGCGCTCCAGCCCGGCCCTTGGCGGATCCAGTATTATGCAGTCCGGTGCCGGCGCATGACGCAGGGTATCGGCAAGGGGGCCGGCATAAAAGCGGCAATTGGGCAGATTCAGGCGGCGGCTGTTTCTCCTGGCGGCAGCCACAGCTTCTTTTTGCAGCTCGAATCCATGCGCCTGTATGTTTATCCCTTTGCTCGCGGCATCTTTTGCCAGGTACAGGGCAATGGCGCCAACGCCGGAATACAGATCCCAGAGCACATCGCCCTCGCGCAAAGCCGCGTGTCGCGCCGCCTGTTCATAGAGCAGCGCGGCGGCCCCGGTATTGGTCTGCAAAAAAGCCTGGTACGGCACCCGGACCAGCAGATCGCCGAAGCGCTCCTCGTATTCGCCCTTGCCAAGCACCCGCAGCAGCTTTTCCCCCCTGGCAACGGCGGACGCCTGCCTTCGCTCCGTATGCACAAAGCCGCACAGGGGAAAATCACGCATAAGCCCTTGCCCAAGCAAAGCCACGCGCTCGATGATCAGTTGCCGCAAGGCTTCGGCAGTGCCCTTGCCGCCTTCAGAAGCGACTGGTCCGGTGATGCACTCCACCAGCATCCCTGCCCCGCCCTCCGGCTCGAACTCCGGCCTGTGCACGAGCAAAAAGCGCAGGCAGGGGATTATGCCGGCCGGAGCGGGCCCGGCCTGCGCGTTCTTGGCGTGCGCGCCCGGCTCTATCGGCCCCCCTGCTCCGCCCGGGCTATCTTGTCTGGACGGGGCGGCCCAGGCGCCGAGGCCAAGAAGGGGCATCTCTTCACGCACCCGTTGCAGCAAGGCCATGACCGGCCCCTGCTGCAGGCCGCAGTTGCCGACCTCCACCAACTCATGACTCTGTTTTTTGTGCAAGCCCAAAAGACCCGGCCCGCCCTGCTCCCTATCCGGCGCAAAGGCGAAGGTCATCTTGTTGCGAAAACCCCTGTCCCGGGGGGAGGCCAGCACAGGCAGCACGGGCGGGCCCTGTACGCCGCCGATGCGGGCCAAACTTTCGCGCACCTGCCGCTCCTTCCATTCCCGGGCGGCAGGCAGGGCGAAATGCTGCCAGGAGCAGGCCCCGCAAAGCTCCGCATGCGGGCACCAGGGCTCTACTTCATGCTCGGAGGCTTGCAGGCTTGCCACGCGTTCCCCCCGAAGCACGCCCTTGCGTTTGCCCGTCACCCGCGCCCGCACCAGTTCGCCGGGCAGGCCGGAATCAAGAAACAGCACCCGCCCCTGGTATCTGGCCAGGGCTTCGCCCTGTACGGTCAGATCTTCAATGCGCAAAGCTTCGGGTATGGAAAAGGGAAAGCGCGATGCCGAGTCCGCCCCGCTGGCTGCTTCCCAAAAAGAATCCGACATAAATCCTCCGCCCGGTCCATGAAAAAGGCCGGCAATATGGCGCCGGCCCTGAATATATGCTTGCAGCAGGAGTTTATTTGGAGACAGTCCCTAGAGCCATTTGAACCAGTCCCGCCAACTGCCTTCGCGCTGTTCGCGGGTTTTTTCCGCCTGCTGTTCGCTGTCCTTGACAAAGGCGGCCTTGGCCTTTTCAACGGCATGAGCGTGCACTTCGGGCACATCGGGAAATTCCTGGATGATATGCTTGTAGCGCAGCAAAGCCGAAGTGTAGCGTTCCATGCGGAAATAAAAATCGGCATAAAAAAGATCGTGTTCGGCCATCAGTCGGCGGCATTCGACCATCTTTTCCTCGGCAACCTGGGCGTACTCCGTGGTCGGGAAGCTCTCGCGCAGGCGCCTGAAGTAGGAATAAGCCTCTTCTATCTGCGTTGTCGGCCTGTCAATGGACGGATAGCCGTTTACATTGGCCATGCCGATGTTGAACAGCACATAAGGGATGGCCTGGTGGCGCGGATGCATGGACTCGAACTCTTTGTACGCGTCCACGGCGAGGCCCCATTCCTCGTCCAGAAAATAACAGTCCGCCAGGGAGAGCTCCGCTTCCACCGCATAGGGGCTGAAGGGGAAGTTGTCCTTGAGCCGTGAATAATAGTTGCTGGCGGAAACGTAATCCTTTTCGCGCATGGCGTCGTTGCCGGCCTCGAACAGCTCCTGGGCGGTATCTTCCGGAGGGGGCAGATAAAAAGCGTCGATCAGGCCGCAACCGGAAAGCATGCCGAGAAGCACAAGAAGGGAAAAAGACCGGAATAGGGATTTAACCATGCTTACGTTCCAGATAGGTAAAAGCCGAGTTGGCGGCTGTTGCGCCGTCACCCACAGCGGTGACGACCTGGCGGCAGAGTTTGGCGCGGATGTCACCGGCTGCGAAAACGCCCGGAAGCTTGGTCCGCATCTCCAGATCGGTATGGATGAAGCCGTTTTCGTCTACTTCCAATTCGGCTGGCAGAAAATGCCCCGCCGGCAGGAACCCGATAAAGATAAACATGCCCTGCACAGGCAAAAACTCTTCTTTTCCGCTGTGCAGGCGTTTTAACGTGATGCCTTCAAGGGCCGTATCGCCGTGCAGGGCGCTGACCACGGTGCTGTATTCAAAATGGACGTTGGCATGCTCTTTGAGGCGGGAGACGTATATGGGCGCGCCCCTGAACTCGTCACGGCGGTGAATGATATGCACCTCCGAAGCAATTTTCGCCAGGTAGAGCGATTCTTCCAGGGCCGAATTGCCGCCGCCGACAACGGCCACTTTCTGGCCTCTGAAAAAGTTGGCGTCGCACAGGGCGCAGAAAGAGAGGCCCTTGCCGATGAACTTGTGCTCATCGGGCAGACCGAGGGACTTGTAGCGCACCCCGGCGCAGATGATCACGGCATGGGCTTCATGCCATTCATCATCAATGCGCACTCGTTTTACATCCTGCCCCAGCTCCATTTCCTGCACCTCGCCGCGAATGCGGGTCAGGTTCGCATAAGGGGCGAGCTGCGCGTCCAGGGCATCGGCCAGTTCGTATCCCTTGATGCCTTTGGGGAAGCCGGGATAGTTCTCCACCTCGGAGGTCTGCAACAGCAAACCGCCCGGGGCCAGCTTTTCAACCAAAGCCACCCGGACGTCAAAGCGCGCAAGATACAGGGCAGCACAGACCCCTGCCGGCCCTGCCCCTATCACGAGGCAGTCGAAGCGTTTCATCAGCCAAGAGCCTTTTCGTTCAACAGGACGGACAGATTGGATTTGGATACGGCCCCTGTCACCTGTTCGACAACTTCGCCGTTTTTGAACAGAATCAGGGTGGGGATAGCCCGGATGCCGTATTTGCCTGGCGTTGCCGGGTTTTCGTCCACATTCATTTTCAGGATGGAGACCTTGCCTTCAAATTCGGCAGCAAGTTCGTCGATCACCGGGGCGATGGCACGGCAGGGACCGCACCAGGGAGCCCAAAAATCCACAAGTACCGGAGTGGAAGATTGCAAGACATCGGAATCAAAACTGTTGTCAGTCACTGCAGAGGCCATGGAACGTCTCCTTATGTGCCGTTGGCAAACAGCACAGTAATTTTTATAAAAATAGTGTGCACCCGCCCGCCTGTCAAGCTTGTCAATCCTGACCCGGGCCATGGGATATGGTATTTTCAGCCCCCTTTTTCCGCCTGAGGCATGCGTGGCGCAAAATTAGAGCATACGCGTCATATCGTCCGGCACCCGCCTGCCCCGGGGGATGGCTTCCAGTTCCAGCCCGTGCCGGTAGCCGAGTTCGGCCAGACGCCAGCCAAGATAGCCGATCATGGCGCCGTTGTCAGTACAAAGGGCGCGGGAGGGCGCAAAAAAGTGTTTGCCCCTTGTTTCGGCAAGGGCGCGCATGCGTGAACGCAGCAGACTGTTGGCCGCAACCCCGCCGGCAAGGATGATGGAGACGGCATCGCCCATGGCGGGACGGCAAAGGGCTTTCTCCACCTTTGCCGCCAGGGTGTCCACCACGGCCAGGCGGTATGAAGCGCACAAATCGGCAAGGCGTACGCGCGCTTCGCCTTCTGGCAGCTCCGGCAGCCCCGTAGCCGCGTTCCAGGGCACGGCCGCTTCGAGGCCCTCGCGCCTTCTGGCGGCTATATGCTCGGCCATGGCCGTTTTCAGGCCGCTGAAGCTGAAGTCCAGACTGTCGTTGTTCAGATAGGGGCGCGGAAAAAGCCCGGCATCCGCCCTGCCCTCCTCTGCCAGCTCATCGATATATATGCCGGCAGGATACGGCAGCCCGAGCATTTTCCCGGCTTTGTCAAAGGCCTCTCCGGCGGCGTCGTCCAGGGTACGGCCCATAAGGATGATCCGGTCCGGAGCCTCAATGCGGCAGATATCCGTATGCCCGCCGGAAACAAGCAGGCCCAGCGCCGGCAGGGCCAGATCCTGCTCAAGCGCGGCGGCAAAAAGATGCGCGTGCAGATGGTTGACGCCGATGAGCCCGGCGCCCGTTCCCAGGGCAAAGGCTTTGGCAAAGGCCACGCCGACCAGCAAACTGCCGAGCAGCCCCGGCCCCCGGGCCACAGCCACCAGATCTACATCCTCCGGACTCGCGCCCGCATCGGCAAGCAGGCTATCGCACAGGGGGCCGAGAAAACGGGCGTGTTCGCGCGAAGCCATCTCCGGCACCACCCCGCCGAACAGGGCATGCAGGGAGCTCTGGCTGGCCGTGGCCTGCGCCACGAGCGCTCCATCCCGCACCAGGGCGAGGGAGCTGTCATCGCAGGAACTTTCAATGCCGAGACAGAGCATGCCCGCTCCTGCCGGAAAAAAGAATTGGCCGCATGTTATTGGAAAAAGCCCATAACGTGTTCCACATCCCTGGCCGAGCCTATGTACAGGGGGACGCGCGCGTGCAGGCTTTCCGGCACAATCTCCAATATGCGCCTGTGCCCGTCCGAAGCCATGCCGCCGGCCTGCTCGGCCAGAAAGGCCATGGGGGCCGCTTCACACATCAGGCGCAGCTTGCCCCTCGGGTGATCGGGGGACTTGTAATCCAGCGGATACATGAAAATACCGCCGTACAGCAGCGTGCGGTGCAGATCCGCCACCATGGAGCCCACATAGCGGTGGGAATAGGGCTTGCCCCGGGGGTTCTCGCTGCCTCTGAAACTTGCCACGGCCTGTTGCGTGGGCGCGTCCCAGTAGCTGTAGTTGCCCTCATTGACCGAGTAGATCCGGCCCCGCTCCGGAATGACCATGTTGCTGTGCGAGAGCAGAAATTCGCCCACCGTGGGGTCAAGGGTGAAGCCGTGCACCCCCTGCCCGGTACTGTACACCAGCATGGTGGACGGTCCGTAGAGCACGTAGCCGGCCGCCACCTGCTTGTAGCCCGGCTGCAGCACGTCGTTGATCGTGATATCCTGCTCGGGCGGCGACACACGCCGGAGTATGGAAAAAATGGTGCCCACATTGATGTTCACATCAATATTGCTGGAGCCGTCCAGCGGGTCGAAGACCAGGATGTAATCACCGCGCATGAAGCGCTCGGGAACGTGGATGATGTCGGCGTTTTCTTCCGAGGCCATGGCACAGAGCGCGCCGCTGCGCTCCATGCGGTGGATGAGTATCCTGTTGGCGTACTCGTCCAGTTTCTGCACGTTCTCGCCCTGCACGTTCACTTCGCCGGTATTGCCAAGAACATCGAGCAGCCCGGCCTTGTTGACGCTTCTGCATATGAGCTTGGCGGCAAGAATCAGGTCATATAAAAGACGGGTGAAAATGCCGGTGGCAGCCGGCGACTGCTTCTGGTGCAGCAAAAGATGTTCGGTAACGGTGATTTGCTTGTTCTGGGGAGTGATCGAGGCGGACATG